>NZ_OY781091.1:4845000-5033865 GCF_963676275.1 uncultured Cohaesibacter sp.
CCCCTCGATGTCAAGGCACGCCCGCGCTGGCCGCTCGATGGCGACGCCGAAGCCAAGATCGGGGCAGGCAGAAAAGGAGCCAAGGCATGAGTGAGGCAAAAGACAACCGGATTTTTCAGCGCGTCTCGGTGCTTGGTGCAGGCGCATGGGGCACCGCCCTTGCCCTCAATGCAGCCCGCGCCGGACGCGATGTCGTGCTTTGGGGCCGCGACAGCAAGAATCTTGAGCTGATCAGCACGAAGCACCAGCTGCCAGCCTATCTGCCCGATATCACCTTCGATCAGCCGCTGGAAACCACCATCGACATCACCGAAGCGGCCGATGCCGACTGCATCCTGCTTGTCGCCCCGGCACAGGTCACCGCCAGCATCGCCGAAACCATCGGCCTCTATGTCAGAAAGGGCACCCCGGTGGTTCTGGCCGCAAAGGGGCTTGAAAAAGGCACCCAGCGGATGATGAGCGAAGTGTTGGCCGACTATCTGCCACAGGCGACCCCGGCCATCCTGTCCGGTCCTTCCTTTGCGGCTGATGTGGCCCGTGGCCTGCCCACTGCGGTCACCATCGCCGCCCCGTCCCTGCCGCTGGCCGACAAGCTTTGTGCCACCCTTTCCAGCCAGTCTTTCCGGCCCTATGCCAGCACCGACATGATTGGCGTCCAGCTTGGCGGGGCATTGAAGAATATTCTCGCCATTGCCTGCGGCATCGTTCTGGGCAAGCAGCTCGGAGCCAGCGCCCACGCCGCACTGATGACCCGTGGCTTTGCCGAAATGCAACGACTGGCCCTCAAGATGGGCGCGCGCGCCGACACATTGATGGGGCTTTCCGGCTTTGGCGATGTCGCCCTGTCCTGCTCCAACCACCAGAGCCGCAATTTCACCTTCGGCTATGCGCTGGGAGAAGGCCGGGCACTGGACGACCTGATGGCACCCGGGGCCAAACTCTCGGAAGGTGCCTATAGCGCCCGCGTGGCCTGTGAGCTGGCCGCTTTGCATGGCGTGGAGCTGCCCGTCGCTCAGGCCGTCGCCGATGTTCTGGAACAGAAGGACACGATCGATCAGGCCGTCCTCAAACTGATGAGCCGACCGCTGCGTCCTGAAAGCGAAGTTCCCTTCAGACCGATTTCTTAATTTCAATAACAGGAGAAGTCCCATGTATTTCATCGTAAACTGCAAAGACAAGCCAGGCGCACTGGAAATCCGCAAGGCCAACCGTGATGCCCATCTCGAATTCGCACATGCCAATGCGGATGTCATCAAGGTCGGCGGCCCTGTCCTGTCTGACGAAGGCGAAATGATCGGTTCCTGCCTCATTTGTGAAGTGGAAGACAAGGCAGCCCTTGACGCCTTTCTGGCTCAGGATCCTTATGCAAAGGCCGGCCTTTTCGAATCCGTCACCTCCCAGCCCTGGAAATGGGTTCTGGGCAAGCCGGAATAACAGCGTCCATTTCACACCAACCGGAGAGGCACATGGCTTACTGGCTTTTCAAATCCGAGCCCAACACATGGGGCTGGGAGCAGCAGATGGCAAAAGGCGAGCAAGGCGAACAATGGGATGGCGTGCGCAACTATCAGGCACGCAACAATATGCGCAAGATGAAGCTGGGCGAGAAAGGCTTCTTCTACCACTCGGTCAATGAGAAGCAGATTGTCGGGATTGTCGAGGTTTCAGCCGAAGCGCATCCGGACAGCACCGATGACAGCGGCAAGTGGGAATGCGTCGACATCAGGGCCGTCGAACCGGTCAAGACACCGGTGACCCTTGAAGATTGCAAGAACCACCCCGAGCTTGGCAACATGGTGCTGGTCAACAATTCCCGCCTCTCGGTTCAGCCGGTAACGGAAGAGGAATGGATATTCGTCTGCGCCATGGCTGGCGTCACGCCCTGAGCGGGTTGTGCGGTGAATATCAAGACCAACAAGGGGAAGCCGGTTCGACCAGCTTCCCCTTTTCATTGCCATTCTCTTGGGTCCCGCACATTCAGGGCAGAAAATGCTGGCCACCACGCACCAGCCTTTTTCCCATTCATGCCCTGACGGTGATGAAAGCCTGCATACGCTGCTGAATGAGCGGAATGATGATATAGACCATGGCAACCACCACAATCGGCACCATGATCATGGCCCGTTGCCAAAGCGGCCAATTCGGCGTGACAGCTGCGATTGCATAGAGCAACAGGGTCACCAGCGGATAGACAAATATAAGGATCATAAGCGCAAAACGAGCGCGGGAAGGTTTACGGGAGGTTTCATTCATGCGATCTTCCTTTCGAGACGATCCGTTCCGTTTAAGGAAATCCCTATATGAACGGCACGTTCCGTTTCGTCAAGAGGAAAAATGATGCAAACAGGCAACGAAGAACAACAACAAACCAAAAAACCGAAGGCCAGACACTCTATCGGTGCCAAAAAAAATCCGCAAACCGAGATGGCCATTCTTGAAGCAACCGCGCAAATTATCAAGGATAAGGGCATCAGCGGTTTGAAGATGGAAGCCGTTGCCCGCAAGGCAAAGGCAGGCAAAGCCACATTATACAGATGGTGGCCCACCCGCGGAGCTTTGCTTCTGGCGCTCTATCAACGCAAAAAACCTCAACTCAATTATGCCGACACCGGCTCGCTCCATGACGATCTTTTACAGTTCACTCATGATCTGATCGCCATCTGGAAGGGGGAAAATGGCCTTTTCTTCAAGGCCATCATTGCAGAATCCCAGTCCGATCCGGATGTTGCCGAGCAGTTGAAGCGCTATCACGCCGAAAGACTGGAAGCACTCTCGGCCCTTTTCAGCCGGGCGCAGACACGCGGCGAAATCCCTCAGCATGAAAATCCGGCAATCCGGGCAGAAATGCTGATGAATCTTCTATGGCAAAGATTGCTCAACAATGGTCTGGAAGAGGATATTGACGAGCACATACTGGTGCTCGCCAATTCTGATCGGAAATGAGCTTGGCACAAACGATGCCAATCGGTCATTTCACCTTGGTATGCTCTTCGTGAATGCCAATGCTCAGGCGCTCTGAGGCGATCGTGGAGAGATGTGAAATCTCGGCGATCTTCTCCTTCTGCACTTCATTGGGGTCATTCCACTGCAATTCGAGCCAATTGCGCTCATAGCCGATTTTCACCAGTGCCTCGATCACCGACTTGGTCACGCCAATGCCACGCGCATCATAATCGACATAGAGTATATCAACATGGCCGACCCTTTTCCCCGAAATGGTCTCAGGCAGATCGAAGAAGGTGCAGAAAGCGCTTAACTTCCCTTCCACATAGGCCCCCATGACCTCGGCGGTGCGATCGGTCAGCAAGGTCTCGGCGTAAAACATATCCGGTTGACGCGGTGCACCGCGCTTGCGCTCCTGTGCGTAAGCGGAAATCAGCGGAGCCAGCTCCAGCGCGGCATCCAGTTCCAGAATCTTGGTATAAAACTCGCTCATTCTCACTCCCGTATCGCAATGTAGGCTACCTGGGTCCGGACAGACATCAAATGTCTTTCTGCCTCCTCCCCGGTGCCGATCAATTCATAAGACTATCTCAAACTCTATCGTAAATATTGCGTCAAATTACACAATCCATTCTGCCGCACCTTCCCCATTAATCCAAGCGCTACCGAACCAAAGAATAGGAACAAAAAAAGCCGGATCATGCGACCCGGCCTTTCGTTCATGAAAAGGATATCAGATTATTGGACGAAAAGCCGCCCGCTCACATCAGTCCAGCTCGCGCACGTCGACAAAATGACCGGCAACAGCAGCTGCGGCAGCCATGGCCGGGGAGACCAGATGAGTGCGACCCTTGAAGCCCTGACGGCCCTCGAAGTTACGGTTCGAGGTGGAAGCGCAACGCTCGCCCGGAGCCAGCTTGTCGGCATTCATGGCAAGGCACATGGAGCAGCCCGGCTCGCGCCATTCGCAACCGGCCTCGATGAAGATCTTGTCCAGACCTTCTTCTTCTGCCTGAACCTTGACCAAACCCGAACCCGGCACGATCATCGCATGAATGCCATCCTTGACCTTGCGACCCTTGAGGATATTGGCAGCAGCCCGCAGATCCTCGATGCGACCGTTGGTGCAGGAGCCGATGAAGATGCGATCAATGGCCACATCGGTCATCTTGGTGTTGGGCTTCAGACCCATATAGTCGAGCGCACGAATCACCGCATTACGACGGCTTTCATCCTCGATCTTGTCCGGATCAGGCGTCGATCCATCGATCGTGGTGACATTCTCGGGACTGGTGCCCCAGGAAACGATCGGCGGCAGCGATGAGGCATCAAGCTCGATGACGGTGTCGAAATGCGCGCCCTCGTCGGTATAGAGCGTCTTCCAGAATTCCAGCGCCTTGTCCCAATTGGCCCCTGTAGGAGCCTTCGGGCGACCCTTGATATAGTCAAAGGTCTTCTGGTCCGGAGCGATCAGGCCAGCGCGTGCGCCACCTTCGATGGTCATGTTGCAGATCGTCATGCGGCCTTCCATGGACAGATCGCGGATCGCTTCACCGCAAAATTCGATCACATGGCCCGTACCGCCACCGGTACCGATCTTGCCGATAATGGCCAGCACGATATCTTTCGCGGTCACGCCTTCGCCAAGCTTGCCCTTGACTTCGACCTTCATATTCTTGGCTTTTTTCTGCACCAGCGTCTGGGTTGCCAGAACATGCTCGACCTCGGAAGTGCCGATGCCATGAGCCAGAGAGCCGAAAGCACCATGGGTGGAAGTGTGCGAGTCACCGCAAACAATGGTCATGCCCGGCAGAGTGAAGCCCTGTTCGGGACCAACGATATGCACCACGCCCTGACGGCTATCCAGCTCATCATAATATTCCACGCCGAATTCGGCGGCATTGGCAGCCAGCGTTTCCACCTGCAGCTTGGACTGGGGATCATCGATCCCCTTGGTGCGGTCGGTCGTGGGAACGTTATGGTCAACAACAGCCAGCGTGCGCCCCGGTGAACGCACCTTGCGGCCAGCCATGCGCAAACCTTCGAATGCCTGCGGCGAGGTGACCTCATGCACGAGATGGCGATCAATGAACAGCAGGCAGGTGCCGTCTTCCTGTTGATCAGCCACATGGGAGTCCCAGATTTTGTCGTAAAGGGTCTTAGGTGCAGACATGCTCGTCATCAGTCCTCTTAACAAACGATTTCGAAAATGGGCCGCATCCCTTACCCGGCAAAACGGTCGGAAACCGGTGGCAAATTGTCCCCTCTAAGGGAGATGGAGCGGACTTGCCAGACACGCCCAAAAGTGGATTGTGATTGTATTGCGATAGATCGGTAGTCAAGGTCAAGCAATATTCTAATGAAATATTCCGATCAGACGCAATTTCGATACAAAAAAGCCCGCTACCAAACCGGTACCGGGCTTCCTCATAATTGCATGTCAGACCATAGCAGGCCGGACTTATTCGCCTTCAGCGTTGGCTGCTGCGACTTCTGCTTTCTTGGCAGC
This sequence comes from uncultured Cohaesibacter sp., assembly GCF_963676275.1. Lineage (NCBI taxonomy): Bacteria > Pseudomonadati > Pseudomonadota > Alphaproteobacteria > Hyphomicrobiales > Cohaesibacteraceae > Cohaesibacter > uncultured Cohaesibacter sp. Next base: position 4,850,453 of record NZ_OY781091.1, read on the forward strand.
GCGTTCTTCAGCGGCTTTTGCCTTGGTGATGTCGTTCAGCTTGCGCGCGCGAGCGTTGGAAGCTTCGACGATACGGGCAGATTTGCCGCGACGATCACGCAGATAGTAGAGCTTCGCACGACGGACCTTACCGCGGCGGACCACTTCAACGCCTTCAAGCATCGGGCTGTAGAAAGGAAATACGCGCTCAACACCTTCGCCATAGGAAATCTTGCGAACGGTGAAGCTTTCGTTCAGGCCGCCGCCGGTGCGTGCGATGCAAACGCCTTCATAGGCCTGCACACGGGTACGGGTACCTTCGGTAACGCGCACATTCACGCGAACGGTGTCGCCTGGGGAAAATTCTGGGATTTCGCGTTTGGCAGCGATTTCGGCCATTTGCTCTTTTTCGAGCTCTTCAATGATATTCATGATCTTCACTCTTGTTGTATCGCTACGACCAGAGCGTCCTAAGCAGTCCCGTTGGGCTCATTGATGCCCGACTTGCCACAAAGGCCCGTTTCGCCGTACTTGTTGGAAATCAGATTTGGGGGTCTATACCCAATGCAGCAGCATTTGTCACCCCCAAAAGTGACTCAAATCGGGGCTTTTTGGCACTATTCGCATGCGCAGGGAAAGATTACGCCTCAAGTCGCCCCCCTAGGCCCGACATTCGTTAAAAATCAGCAGATAAATCCCTACAGGGAACGGGTTTCGCCAATTTTCAGAATCAGGGCATTTTCTTCGCCATAGCCCTGCTCTCTGGCGGCAGCGCGGAACCTGACCGGTGCTTCGAACGGATCTTCCGGGGTCAGCATGATGCTGCCCCAATGCATGCCGATGGCCTTGCTTGCACCAACCGCCCGTGCGATGGCAATGCCCTCTTCGGGTGTGGCATGCACTTCCACCATGATGGAAGCAGGCTCATAGGCTCCAATGCCAATAATGGCATAGTCAAAGGGGCCAACCCTTTGGCCCACTTCCTTGAAAATCTCGCCTGATGCGGTATCGCCGGAAAACCAGATCTTGCCATCCCCGGTTTCAATCGCAAAGCTCGCCCACAGGGTCTTCTTGCGGTCAAACAGTCCCCGTCCCGAAAAATGCACGGCAGGTAATGTCCTGATCGACAGCCCCGGCATCATCCACTGATCCCACCAGTCCTGCTCGGCCACCTTCGCATAGCCCCTGCGGGTGAAAAAGGCCCCCAGCCCTCGCGGAACGATGACCTGTGTTTCCGCCTTGTAGGGATAGGCTTCGATGGTCTTGGCGTCGAGATGATCATAATGATTGTGACTCATCAACAGGATGTCGACCTTTGGCAATTGCTCGACACTCAAGGCGGCCGGAACAAAGCGCTTCGGCCCCAGCCCCATCATGCCCGCCCGCATCTCCAGAAATGGATCGGTAAGAATGACCTTGCCGCCGGTACGGATCAGAAAGGAGGCATGCCCCAGCCATGTCACGCTGGGATTGCTGGCATTGGCGAGCTGGCGATCCCGCTCTTCATCATCCAGCACATGCCAGTCCGGAATTTCCGGTGCCTGCGTCTTGAAGGTCTGCTGATAGAGAAAATGCAGAAAATCGCGAAGAGTCGCTCCCCCTATGGGGCTGCCGGGAGGATTGAGAAACCGCCCCTTCACACGTCTTGACGCGCTCTCTTGCGGCGCCATTGCTTTGCTCGACATGAACCATTCCCTTGCTCAACCGAAAGCACTGCTCGCCAGATAAAGACGATTGCTTGCGGCAGGATCATGGTCTTTCAGATAAGCCGGATATGAAAAATTGCAAGATCGGGAAAAGAGCAGGATATTCTTGGCAACGTGAAAAAACCAGTGATATCAGTCTTTTTCGAGCCATGCCGCATAGAGATCAGGCCGCCGCTCACGGGTCAGGTCAATGGCCTGCTGCTGGCGCCATTTGGCAATATTGCCATGATGACCAGAGGTGAGAATATCAGGGATCCCGCGCCCTTCCCATTCAGTCGGGCGGGTATAATGGGGATATTCCAGAAGGCCACTCTCGAAGCTTTCCTCTTCCCCAGACGCGATCTTGCCCATGACGCCGGGCAGAAGCCGCACAACGGCATCCATCAGCACCATCGCGCCCAGTTCGCCACCGGAGAGAATATAGTCGCCAATCGAGATTTCCTCGAGATTGCGCCCCTCGATCACCCGCTGGTCGACTCCTTCAAAACGCCCGCAAAGCAGAATGACGCCACCGGCATCTTTCAGCTGATGCACCTTTTCCTGCGTCAGCGGTTTGCCGCGGGGAGAAAGCAGAATGCGTGGCCGCTGGTCTCCCTCGCCCGTCACATAATCGATGGCGCGCGAAATAACATCAGGGCGCAGCACCATGCCCGCACCGCCACCGGCTGGCGTATCATCCACATTGCGATGCTTGCCCTCGGCGAAATCGCGAATATGCACCGCATCCAGCGACCAGATGCCATTTTCCAGCGCCCGACCGGCAAGCGAGGTGCCCAAAGGGCCGGGAAACATGTCGGGATAAAGGGTCAGAATACTGGCACGCCAAGGCGTTGCCGTGCCTTGCTGCCTTTCCCCTTCAAATGGATTCGCTTCCGACATGATCCCTGAAAATCCTATTCTTTATCGAGACCTTCGAACAATTCGGGAGATTGGGCAAAATCGACCCCCTCACCTTCCTGCGCCCGCTCGCTCTCATCTGCCTCATCAAGCAGCCCTTCGGGTGGATTGACCAGAACATAGCCTTCGGACAGCTTCACGACAGGCACCACTTCACGGGTGAAGGGAATATAATAGCCCTTGCCCCGCTTGGGCATCACATCAAGCATGTCACCAGCACCAAAATCATGGATCGCAACGATGGTGCCGATGGATGTCCCATCTTCCAGCCTTGCATCGAGCCCGATGAGATCGGAATGATAGAATTCCTCCTCCTCAAGCTCGGGCAGCCTGTCCCGATCCACATAGAGCCGCACCCCATTGAGCGCTTCCACATCGTTGCGATTGGTAAGCCCCTTGATGCGACAGACAAAAATGGTCTTGGACTCGCGAGCGGAAAGAAATTCGAACTGGCGTGTCCCGTCTGCGGTTTCCAGTGCGCCATAATCAAACAGCGCATCAGGCTCTTCAGCGAACAGCTTGACCCTGATCTCGCCTCGAATGCCATGAGCAGCCCCGAACTGGGCAATACAAACCTTGCCCTGCGGATCGGATGGACCCTTTGCCATGTCAATACTCCTTGCTGGCCGCAGACAGACAGCCAGAGTGAAAAGTCCGGATCAGTTAGCTGGAATCAAAAGGGAGTCCGGCCATGGCAGGCCGCACTCCCTAAAGAAAACGCGAAGATTATTCAGCGCTGGCTTCTTCAGCAGGAGCTTCAGCTTCTGCAGCAGCTGCGGCAGCTTCTTCTTCCTTCATGCGCTGTTCTTCAAGGCGTTCCTTAGCTTTTGCACCCGGCTCACCTTTTTTCGGGTTGCTGCGAGCAGGACGGGTTGCCAGACCGGCAGCATCCAGGAAGCGCAGAACACGATCGGTCGGCTTGGCGCCCTTTTCCATCCAGTGCTTGACGCGCTCAACGTCGAGCTGAACGCGCTGATCGGAATCCTTGGGCAGCAGCGGGTTGTAGGAACCAACCTTGTCGATGAAACGGCCGTCGCGAGGTGCACGAACGTCAGCAACAACGATACGGTAGTAAGGACGTTTTTTGGAGCCACCGCGGGCCAGACGAATTTTCAGTGCCATGGAGTTTCCTTTCCAAATTCGGCATATTCTTGTTTCAATGGCCAACTTCTTGATGACTGCCAGCAGTCCTTGGCCTTGGATTGATTTGCCAGAGGGATCCTTTCAGCAAGGATCCGGCCTAGCGTTTCTTCTTACCTTTGCCGGGCATGCCGCCCAGACCGGGAAATTTCGGTCCACCAAGGCCCGGAAGACCCGGCATGCCGCCGGGCAATCCCCCTGGGAAACCGCCGGGAAGACCACCACCTGGCAGTCCGCCCCCCATTCCTTTGGCCAGATCGCCCATATCGGGCATCTGACCGGATTTCTGCATTTCTTCCAGCTGAGCCGGGTCGATCTGTGGCATGCCGCCACCGAACAGGCCGCCAAGGCCACCCTTCTTTTTGCCCAGCATCTTCATCATGTCCGCCATCTGGCGATGCATCTTCAACAGCTTGTTGATTTCGGACACCTGAACGCCCGCACCGGCAGCCACACGCTTCTTGCGACTGGCATTGAGCAGCTTGGGATTGCGTCTCTCCTGCCGGGTCATCGAATTGATGATCGCGACCTGACGGTTGACGATGGAATCGTCCAGATTGGCCGCAGCCATCTGCTTCTTGATCTTGCCGATACCCGGCATCAACCCCATGATGCCGCTCATGCCGCCAAGTTTGGCCATCTGACCCAGCTGATCCTTGAGATCTTCCAGATCGAACTTGCCCTTGCGCAGCTTTTCCGCAGCAAGCGCGGCCTTTTCGGCATCGATCGTCTCTGCGGCCTTCTCGACCAGCGACACGATATCGCCCATGCCGAGAATACGACCGGCGATACGTTCGGGGTGGAACTCTTCCAGCGCATCGGCCTTCTCGCCCGTACCCATCAGCTTGATCGGCTTGCCGGTCACCGCCCGCATGGACAGCGCCGCACCACCGCGACCATCGCCATCAACGCGGGTCAGCACGATGCCGGTGACATCGCAGCGCTCATCAAAACTCTTGGCCACATTGACCGCATCCTGACCGGTAAGACTATCGGCAACCAGCAGGATTTCATGCGGATTGGTAACCTTGCGGATTTCTTCCATCTCGACCATGAGAGGCTCATCCACATGAGTACGGCCCGCCGTATCGAGCATCACCACATCAAAGCCACCGAGCTTGGCGGCATTGATGGCGCGCGCAGCAATCTGTGTCGGCGTCTGGCCGGCCACGATCGGCAGCGTCGCGATGTCATTCTGCTCGCCCAGAACCCGCAGCTGTTCCTGCGCCGCAGGACGCCGGGTATCGAGCGAGGCCATCAGAACCTTCTTGCGATCACGGGTCTGCAAACGCAGCGCGATCTTGGCCGTCGAGGTGGTTTTACCCGAGCCCTGCAAACCGACCATCATGATGGGAACTGGTGCCGGAGCATTAAGGTCAATGACCCTGGCATCGGCCCCGAGCATCTCGACCAGCTGGTCATGCACCAGCTTGATCACCATCTGCGCCGGGCTGACCGACTTGATCACCTCGACACCAACAGCCTTTTCCTTCACCTGCTCGGTAAAGGCGCGCACAACATCAAGAGCAACGTCTGCTTCGATCAGCGCGCGACGAACTTCGCGCAGCGCAGAATTGACATCGGACTCGCTAAGCGCACCGCGCTTGGAGAGCTTGTCAAAAATGCCGCTCAGGCGATCTGATAGCGATTCAAACATGCATTGCTCCTTCGTTTCTTCCCATCTTCATGACATATACCCAATCTGGGTCTTCACCAGCCCTCTGCCAACCATTTTCATGAAGAAAACCGCATAGCAAAAATCCATCCGAGGGCGCAACGCGCTGTCGAATGTGGACTTCCCGGTTCTCTTTACACCTTTACGGGACCGGGTCAGTGGCTCAAATTGTCTTGTCTCGTGATGAGAATGGGCGGTTTCTACGCAATATTGCTCTCGACGTCAACCGGATTCAGCACCGGACAGCCGTAAAAAGCCAGATTTCTGGCCTTTTACAGTAGCACTTCGCGCAATTCATCGACCGAAGCGACAATTTGGTCTGTTCCGGCTGCCTCAAATTCTTGCCGCGACCCATAGCCCCAGAGCAGCGATATGGTCTTCATGCCATTGGCCTTGGCCCCAAGAATATCATGCTTGCGGTCTCCCAGCATGATGGATGTCTTCGCATCCGCTGAGGTTTCCTTTAGCGCATAGGCAAGCAGATCCGCCTTGTTGCCGCGGGTTCCATCCAGCTCTGCGCCAAAGACCGCATCGAAATATCCCGCCAGCCCGAAGCGCTCCAGAATGGGATTGGCAAAGACATGGGGCTTGGATGTCGCCACATAGAGAGGATGCCCCGCCTCCTTCAGCTCAGCGAGCAATGGCTCAATGCCCGCATAAACCTCATTCTCGTAAAGCCCGGTCACGCTATAATGCTCCCGATAGGCAAGCACACCTTCCTCGGCGCGATCCTTGCCGACGATCAGCGCAAAGCTCTCCTGCAAGGGCGGGCCGATCACCCAGTCCAGATCATCGGGGCGCTCGGCAATGCCAAGCTTGTCGAGCGCGTAATGCACGGAACTGATGATGCCCGCTTTCGGGTCTGTCAGCGTACCATCAAGGTCAAAAAACAGAGAAGACATGAAAATCCATCGTCAGAAAAACGGGCCAGATGCAGCCCGCAAAAGTTGCTAGAATATCTTCAGCGCCATGTTCGACTCGGTAAAGTCGCCATAGCCCTTGAAGTCGTCAGCCAAGACCTCGCGCAGACGCATGGACGGCTTGTAGGCCAGAACCCGATTGCGCCCCTCCTTCTTGGCCAGATACATGGCACAATCGGCAGCAGCAAACAGATGATCAAAGCTCTTTCCTGCCGTAGCCACCGATGCGAAGCCGATGCTGATGGTGAAATTGATAGGCAAGCCCTTGTAATCAAAGGGAGTATAGGCGATTTTACGACGCACACGATCCAGAATGGCCTTGTGATCATACCCCTTCCCGGACAGATAGATGGCAAATTCTTCCCCGCCCATGCGCCCGAAAAGCGCCGATGTGGGCAAATGCAATTTGGCAATCTTGGCAAAATCGATCAGCACCTGATCACCGGCATCATGCCCATAGGTATCATTAACCTGCTTGAAGTGATCGAGATCCAGAATGGCCAGCACCGCTTCCGGTTCGGCTTCCCCCAGCACCTTGTTGATCTTGTTGACGAAAGCACGCCGATTGGCAATCCCGGTCAGGACATCTGTCTCCGAAGCGATCCGATGTCTCTGCTCGGCGCGATCCTTGATCAGGATGATCGTTGAAATCGCCATCATCGTCGTATTGAAGAAAATTTCCAGCAGAAACAGCTTCCACCAGCCCGCTTCCATCCGGCTGTCAATCACCGGAGCAGGATTGATCAGGGCGTAATAGACCACAGATCCGCGAACAATCCCGTGAATGGTCAGAATGATCGAGGCCGGAAGTGCCATCGGCAGCTCCCTGTTTCCTTCTCCCCTGATGACAGCATGGGCATTCGTGAATGCGACGATCATGACGATGAAGGACTGAACCATGGCATTTCGGTTCGGATCATCATAGATCCATGGCAGCAATTCCGCCGCTATCAGATAGAGTCCGGGCACCAGCATGAACAGCCAACCGGGCGTTTTCTGGCCATTAAATGCCCGAAAACCGGAGATCATGCCAATATTGGCAGCAAGAATAATCGCAGTGCTGAGAGCTGGAACAAAGGGCCCCAGAACCTCCTGCATGGCAAGAAGCGCCGCGCCAACCAGACCGAGCCCGTATGCGAGTGTCCAGTAGCCGGCCGCCGGTTCATGACCATTGCTGCGCCAGACCGTTGCCATCGTTGCAGCGGCAACGAGCAAAGAGAGAAAAAGACAAACATAAATTGTCGCAATATCAAGCGAACTAAACATAGACAAAATGTCCCCCAATTGCAGTCAAGCTATTCCAAAACTCTAAAGATAATCATAATTTAACCGCTGATATGGGCGGCAAAGGCGCCTTTGAACACAGATGCATCCGGCCTTTGATGACGCAAAGCCTCTTTTGCGTCTGTTTGGTTTGAAACCGGCAATTTGACGGTGTCGATTGGTCAAAATGCAAGACTGGCATCAACAGACAACATTTGCGCACAGGCCAGCCTCTATCATTTTCTGCCAAAAAGGGTAGATTGCGCTCAACGAGAAAATAACGCCTTCAGGCTTTAAAACAGCCAATAAGGCCAAGAGAAAGCCTACGGAGACCCGGATGTCACCTTCATCTTCGGAACAAAAAACACATGTCTGGCTGCGCGATGAAGACCGCAGCACCGAACGGCGCACCGCGCTCACACCCAAAAACGCTCAGAAGCTGATCGAAAATGGCTTTGCCGTAACGGTCGAGAAAAGCAGCAAGCGCGTCTGCCCGAATGAGGATTACGAGGCCGTCGGTTGCACATTGGCCGAGCCGCGTTCCTGGGTGAACGCCCCCAAGGACGCAGTCATTCTGGGCCTCAAAGAACTGGCAGAAACACCCGAAAAGCTGCCCCACCGCATGATCCATTTTGCCCATATCTACAAGGATCAGACGGGTTGGGAAAAGGAAATGGCCCGCTTCGTCAATGGCGAAGGCCTGCTTTATGACATCGAATTCCTGACCAATGAGAACGGCCGCCGCGTCGCCGCTTTCGGCTATTGGGCCGGATGGATGGGGGCAGCTCTGGGTGCTTTCCGCCTGCTGGAGCGCCGCGCTGGACGCAATCAGATCACCAAAGGCGTTTCCCCCTTTGAAAGTCAGGAAGTCATCATCGAGCAATTGAAGGCGCTGGCCTCTGAAGTGGATGGCGATTTGCCAACGGCGATCGTGATCGGGGCCAAGGGTCGCTCGGGAACCGGTGCCAGCCAGTGTCTGGAAGCCATCGGCATGAAGGTGACCAAATGGGACATCGAGGAAACCCGGCTGCTCGACCGCAAGGCGCTGCTCTCCCATGACCTGATGGTCAACTGCGTGTTGATGTTCGGTCCGGGCCTGCTGCTGGCCAACAAAACCCATCTGGCCGATGCCGAATGCAATATGAAGGTCATCTCCGACGTATCCTGCGATCCCTTCTCCGATTTCAATCCGCTGCCCATTTATGAGGCGCCGACCAGTTGGGAAGAGCCTGTTATCGAAGTTGCCAAAAATGGCGCGGGCGATGCGGTGGAAGTCACCTCGATCGACAATCTGCCCTCCCTGCTGCCAGCGCAGGCTGCCGAAGAATTTTCCGACCAGTTCATCACCTCGCTTTTAGAGTTTGACGAGGGCATCGAATGGCAGAATGCCAAGGCAAAATTTGAAGAGATCAGAAAGAGAGCTGGGCTCTAGTTTTCTGTCAGCCTCTGCAAGCTGAAAATCTGAAAAACCACGTCAATTTGAACGATTAAAACAAGGGTGCGAGCAAATATCGCACCCTTTTTCTTTGCGATTGCCACCCCTGACCAACTAATTGCCAATCGCAATTGCTGCAATTTTCACAAAACTGAAATTAAGGGCCTTTCTACTGATAGCGCTTTTCTGCGACCAGTCCTGTTGCTGGCCCATTGAAAGCAGACTCCAGAAGCGGACTTCACTCACGGAAAATTCATCACCGCGATGAAATTAAGTCATTTTATCAGTAGAAAACCTGATTATATAATCTTGTAGCCATATTTCTTGGCCACCATGACCGGACTATTTGATGCAAAAATGGGGACCAACCATGCACAAAATCGCTCTTGCCACCATTGCCTTGTCATTGATTGCAGCACCAGCCCTTGCCGGCACGAATGAAGATGCAGTTGCTGAACGTCAGGCCTATTTCAAAAAACTTGGCGGGGAAATGAAACCTCTCGCCCAGATGCTAAAAGGCGACTATGACGCCGCCGCCGCCCAGCAGCATGCAGACGCACTGGCCGAACTCTCGACCAAGGATGTCAGCGCCCTGTTTGTCGAAGGCACATCCAATGCCGATATGGCCGGAAAAACCGAAGCTCTGCCAGCAATCTGGGAAGATATGGATGGCTTTGCCGCCAAATATCAGGCTTTTGCTTCCGCAGCCGCCAATCTCAAGGCTGAAGCCGGTAAGGGCAAAGGCCAGCTGGCTGCCGCCTTCGGCCCCGTCGGAGCCTCCTGCAAAAGCTGCCATGACAGCTTCCGCGAATAGTTGCCCAAGAGCCGGATTGCCATCATCAATCCGGCTCAATTCCTGCCTATTTTATTGAAATGATATTCCATCTCTACAAGCGAACAGGCTTTCCCATGACAGAGCAGCCCGAACAGGACACCACCCTCGAACGCATCCGCCTTTGGGATCCCGCCATCCGGCTCTTTCACTGGGCGCTTGTCCTTTGCGTCGTTGCCGCCTGGGGATTGGGCGAATTCGGCCCCGATATCATGACGCTGCATTTCTATTTCGGCTATGCAATCACGGCCCTGCTCGGCTTTCGCCTGATCTGGGGTCTGATCGGGCCGAAAGTGGTGCGCTTTAGCCATTTCTTCCATGGCCCGAAAACCACCCTCACCTATGCGTCAAAAATAATGCAAAGAAAACCGAGCTACTGGCGCGGCCACAATCCGGTCGGCGCATTGGCCGCCTTTGCCCTGCTGGGGCTGCTGATCGCGCAAGTTGCAAGCGGCCTGATGGGTGATCCTGATGATTATATCAATGTCGGACCGCTCGCTAACTGGGTTGGCTATGACAATGCAACAATGGCGATGAATATTCACGAAACACTGGCCCCCCTGCTGCTGCTGATGGTCATCATCCATATCGCTGCCATTGCCTTCTACAAGATCTGGAAGCATGAAGACCTGATCAAACCGATGATCACCGGCTGGAAATGGGTCAAAAAGGCTGAAGACAACTGATCCGGCAACAGGCACTAAATGGTGCTGAGCAAAATACTCGTCTCGCTGTTCAGCACCCCTTCAATCAGACGCACCTCGCGCAAGACCCTGTCAAAATCCGACAGGGAAGCGGCCTGAATTTCTGCCACAAGATCCCACGCCCCGTTGGTTGTGTGCAGGGTGTGCAGTTCCGGCATGCCCCGCAATTTACGGATCACCTGTGAGGTTGATTTTCCCACCACCTCGATCAACATGATCGCGCGGATGCCATCGAGCTCATAATCTTCCCGCACGCGCACGGTGTAACCCAGTATCGCACCCGACTCCATCAGACGGTCCAGCCTGTTCTGAACCGTTCCGCGCGAAACATGCAATATGTCGGCAAGCTTGGACAGCGGCGCTCTTCCATCATGGCGCAGAAGCGAAATGAGATCACGATCCAACTGGTCGAAAATATGTTTGGCTTGTTGTTCGCTCATGGCTGTGACCATTTCCCCTTCATTCCACCAAATTTAGCAAATTGCGCAAAAACAACTATAAATTTTGACATTGGCTTATCATTTCTTGAGGGATTTTGCCATTTTGTCTGACAATTTGTCCCGGTATTCTTGAAAGAACAGCATGGCCAGCAGCAGCATCGGCGTGTAATTGCCAGTCGCTCCCATCGCTTTTTCGACCATCATCACCGCTTTCCAGAAGAATCCAGGAAATATTAAAATGACAGCACCACAGAAAGATAGGCTCAATCTCGTTCCATTTGTCAGCGTTGATAACATGATGAAACTGATCCTATCGATTGGCGTCGAAGAAGCCATTGAAGGGATTGCCGCCCAGATCGAAAAGGATTTCAAACGGTGGGAAAGCTTTGACAAGACACCGCGCATTGCGTCCCATTCAAAGGAAGGCGTCATCGAGCTGATGCCAACCAGCGATGGTGAGGTCTATGGCTTCAAATATGTCAACGGCCACCCGAAAAACACCAAGGAAGGGCTGCAAACGGTAACCGCCTTCGGCCTTCTGGCTGATGTCTATACCGGCTATCCGGTTTTGCTGACGGAAATGACCATCCTGACCGCGCTGCGCACCGCGGCGACCTCGGCCGTGGCGGCCAAATATCTCGCCCCCAAAGGGGCCAAAATCATGGCCATGATCGGCAATGGTGCCCAATGCGAATTTCAGGCTTTGGCTTTTAAACGCATCTGCGGCATCGAAACCGTGCGCCTGTTCGACATAGACCCGATCGCCACCGACAAGGCGGAATTTAATCTGCGCGACTCCGGCCTCAAGGTCATTCGCACTTCCAGCCATCAGGAATGCGTCTCCGGTGCCGATATCATCACCACCTGCACGGCGGACAAGCAATGCGCCACCATCCTGACCGACAATATGGTCGGATCGGGGCAGCATATCAACGCCATCGGCGGCGATTGCCCGGGCAAGACCGAGCTGCATCGAGATATCCTGCTGCGCTCGGACATTTTCGTGGAATATCCGCCACAAACCCGCGTAGAGGGCGAATTCAGCAGCTTGACCCCGATCATCCGGTCAGGGAACTCTGGAAGGTGATGACAGGGCAGGAAGCCGGACGCACCTCAGAAAGCCAGATCACCCTGTTTGATTCCGTCGGCTTTGCCATCGAGGATTTTTCCGCCCTTCGCTATATCTATGATGTCATCAAGGGTACCCGCTTCTATGATGACCTGGACATGCTGGCCGACCCGGACGAACCGCGTGATCTTTATGGCATGGTGCGTCGGGCCGAAAAGGCACTGGCCGCAGCTGAGTGACAAGCTTCACCGGGCATAATCGAAAATCTAATTTTTAAGGAGGGTCTCTGCCGAAGGGCAGCGGCCCTTTTGCTTTATGCCAGATCCTGCCCGCTTATACGGCTTTCCCCTTATACCAAAGAATGACCAATTGGCAATTTGGTATATTTCAAGAAAAAACAGTCATATCATTCTTTTTTATCCAGAATCAGCAAGATTAAAAATACAAACTAGTTCAAAAACTCATGGAGGTTCCTTGCCTCTGACAGCGCGTCTAAGCAATTGGTGGTATATTACCTGTATCAACATCGCAAAAGGCGAGATTATACCTCCATATTACATACCAAAGAGCAATACCACTCTCCTAGACGCTCTGCTATCGCCTTATCATAATAGTTTGAAAACAATCGCCCGAGCCTCATCGCACCAAATATGCTCAAGGGGAATGGTGCTCAATTTCAATAGACGAGTTCTGGGAGGAACGCATGTCGGAGAACGTCTATCCCGTACCGACGGATGTGGCATCACATGCCCTGATCGATAACGATGCCTATTTGTCCATGTACAAACAGTCAGTGGAAGATCCGGAAACCTTCTGGGGAGAACACGGCAAACGCATCGACTGGATCAAGCCTTTCACGAAAGTGAAGAATACATCCTTCGATTATCATAATGTGTCCATCAAATGGTTCGAAGATGGCGAGCTCAATGTTGCCGCCAACTGCATCGACCGGCATCTGGAAAAACGCGGTGATCAGACCGCCATCATCTGGGAGGGCGACGACCCGGCCGATGACGAGCACATCACCTATCGCCAGCTTCATGAGCGGGTCAGCAAACTGGCCAACGCCTACAAGGAACTGGGTGTTTCCAAGGGTGATCGCATCATCCTTTATCTGCCGATGATTCCCGAAGCCGCCTATGCCATGCTGGCCTCGGCCCGCATCGGCGCCATTCATTCCATCGTTTTTGGCGGTTTCTCGCCAGACGCTCTGGCAGACCGCATCAATGGCTGCGAAGCAAAGCTTGTGGTCACCGCCGATCAGGGGCTGCGTGGTGGCCGCAAGGTTCCGCTCAAAACCAATGTCGATACGGCGCTGGAAAAGGTGAAGCACGATATCAAGACCCTTGTGGTCAAGCGCACCGGTGGCGACGTGCCGATGAATAGCGGTCGCGATTTCTGGTATGACTATATGGTGGCAAAAGTCGCCCCCGACTGCCCGCCAGAGCCGATGAATGCCGAAGATCCGCTCTTCATCCTCTATACCTCCGGCTCCACCGGCAAGCCAAAGGGCGTGGTGCATACCACCGGCGGCTATCTGGTTTATGCCTCGATGACCCATCAATATGTCTTCGACTATCATGAGGGTGACATCTATTGGTGTACCGCCGATGTCGGCTGGGTCACGGGCCATTCCTACATCGTTTATGGACCGCTGGCCAATGGCGCAACCACTCTGATGTTTGAGGGCGTACCGACCTATCCTTCGCCTTCCCGCTTCTGGGATGTCTGCGAAAAGCACAAGGTCAACATCTTCTACACGGCCCCCACCGCCATTCGTTCACTCATGGGCGCTGGTTCTGAACATGTTGAAAAGGCTGATCTTTCCTCGCTTCGTATTCTCGGATCCGTGGGCGAGCCGATCAATCCGGAAGCATGGAAATGGTATTATGAAGTGGTCGGCAAGAAGAAATGCCCGATCGTGGACACCTGGTGGCAAACCGAAACCGGCGGCATTCTGATCACGCCGCTGCCCGGCGCCACCGACCTCAAACCCGGATCGGCCACGCGCCCCTTCTTCGGCGTGCAGCCGGTGATGCTCGACAATATGGGCAATGAAATCGGCGAGACCGCGTGTGAAGGCGTGCTCTGCATTGCCGACAGCTGGCCTGGCCAGATGCGCACGGTCTATGGTGACCATGACCGCTTCGTTGCCACCTATTTCGAAACCTTCAAGGGCTACTATTTCACCGGCGACGGCGCCCGCCGCGACGCCGATGGCTATTACTGGATCACCGGCCGCGTCGACGACGTCATCAATGTCTCCGGTCACCGCATGGGCACGGCCGAAGTGGAAAGCGCGTTGGTTGCCCATGAAAAGGTCTCCGAGGCCGCCGTGGTCGGTTATCCGCATGATATCAAGGGTCAGGGCATCTATGTCTATGTCACCCTGATGGAAGGCGAAGAGGAAAGCGAAGAGCTGCGCAAGGAACTGCGCGACTGGGTCCGCCATGAAATCGGCCCGATCGCCTCTCCGGACCTCATCCAGTTTGCGCCGGGCCTGCCGAAAACCCGCTCGGGCAAGATCATGCGCCGCATTCTGCGCAAGATTGCCGAAGATGATTTCGGTTCACTGGGCGATACCTCGACCCTTGCCGATCCTACCGTTGTGGAAGATCTCATCGACAATCGCCAAAATCGCTAAAAAGGGCCGAAAAGCCTTGGAGACAAAGTCAAAGCCCCGTGAGCCTCAGCTTGCGGGGCTTTTGCATGGTAAAGCGCCTAGCGCTTATATCGCATCAGGCTGGTGGGAAAGACCACACCATTGGGCAGGATGACCTCGTCGCCGGAAACGAAGCAAAAGCCAAGGCTCTGGTAAAAGGCAACCGCCGACAGGGAAGCCTGACAATCGAACTGGCTGATGCCGCTGGCCGCATCGAGGCAATGATGAAAAAGCGCCCGCCCGATCCCCTGCTTCATGCTGTCCGGATGCACGACAAACTGGCGGATATGAGCCACCCCATCCACGGCAGGCACGCCATGATATTCCCGGCTCCAGCCGCCGGCACCGACCAGACTGCCATCACCGGCCTCTGCAACATAGAGCTGACCGGATTCAACAAGCGGCTTTGAAACATGACTGATATAGGGCAAGGCCTTCTCGATGAGACAAGGCTCATAGGGACCGACAAGACCGGCGGAGAAAGAAATCTCGCTAAGGAAAGTCAGGTCATCCAGATCTGACAACCGTGCGGAGCGAAGCTCGTAAGACATTTAAAACAGCTTTTGCTATAATAGCTTATCCACGTTTGACGAAGGCTTCGACATCATCAAGAGACATGGCTTCGCCCGTATCATGCCCCAGCTTTGAGCGCACCAGCTCAAGATCTCCCACTAGCCCGGCCAGACGACCGGCAATGCGGTCATGAATGGTCGCGGCCAGTTCGGGATATTCATCCATCACGCGGCGGAAAGTGACGCGGCGGATCTGGATGACCTTCACATCCTCGATCGCCGTGGCCATGGCAGCACGACGGGTTTCGGCCATCAGCGCCATTTCCCCGATCAGACTGCCGGCGCCCAGCACCTGACTTTGCAAATCAAAGCCATTCTGGGAAATGGTCATGCGCACCTGACCCTGTGTGATGACAAAGCCTGAATCGGCCAGATCGCCCTGACGAAAAATCACCTGCTTGGCCCGATAGGCGCGCATTTCCGCGCCAAAAGCGAGCAGACGCAATTGATCATTGTCGAAATTATCAAAGAAGGGAACCCGCTTTAGCAGGTCGATATCACTTGTCAGGCTCATTGATTCGATTCAACCAGAAATTCCGAAGGCAGCCCCACTATAGGCGCGACCCATCACTCTGTGTCAAGCAACAACGCCGACTTCTGAAACGCGATGTATAAGTCCTCTCAGGGAACCAGCTTGTAGCCGCCCGACTCCGTGATCAGCAACTCTGCATTGGAGGGATTTTTCTCGATTTTCTGACGCAGCCGATAGATATGGGTTTCCAGCGTATGGGTGGTGACACCGGAATTATAACCCCAGACCTCATGCAGCAACACATCGCGACTGACCGGTTTGTCTCCCGAACGATAGAGATATTTCAATATCGAGGTTTCCTTTTCGGTCAGGCGCACCTTGCCCCCGGATTCATCAGCCAAAATCTTGGCCGCCGGTTTGAAGGTATATTGCCCCACGGTGAAGGTCGCATCCTCGCTATTTTCATGCTGGCGCAGCTGCGCCCTGATACGAGCCAGCAACACAGCGAAACGAAAAGGCTTGGTGACATAGTCATTTGCCCCCGCCTCAAGCCCCAGAATGGTATCTGAATCGGTGTCATGGCCGGTCAGCATGATGATCGGAGCGCGAAAGTCATTCTTGCGCAACAACTTGACCGCTTCGCGTCCGTCCATGTCGGGTAGACCGACATCCATGATCAGCAGATCATAGTGATCAGACCGGGCAGCCTTGATGGCGCTGGCAGCACTTTCGGCCTGCGTGATGTCAAATTCCTCATAGAGAGACAACTGTTCGATCAATGCTTCACGCAATTCTGTGTCGTCATCAATCAGCAAAATCTTTCTAGCTGTCATCTCTTGCCCCCGGCATTTTCAAAGTCAGTATGGTGATAGCCCCGTTCCAGAGTCTCCCTGAATATTCTATAGATAGAAACACTCATCGACCAGACAAGAGCAAACTGTACTTAAAAAAACAGCCTAAAGGAATTTCAGATCACAGCCAATCGCACAGCGCCATCAATTGCGTTGTCCCTTTTTGCATGATCAGCAACATTCGATTTCCACCTTTTCCAACAGAGCCATAGCCTCCTCGTCCTGATATTCTTCAAACAGGTCCCGGATAAGATTGATGTGAGAATGAACCAGAAAGAGCGCATCTCCCGTTGCCGTATCGCCTGAGCGGCTCTTCTCGATCTTGGTCAGGAAAGCCTGCCAGTAGGCATTGTCCTTGGCAGCCCCTGTTGCCAGCCGTTCGATGAATCCGACGATCTTTTCGGCATTTCTGTCGCATTCGATACCGATAAAGCTGACATAACGATCCGTTGCATTCTCTTCTCTTGTCATATTTCACCTTTGCCGAACCTGCTTCAAAGCGAGCGGATCGGGCCTGCCTGTTTGTTCTATTGCCTGATTGGTCCAGCCACCTTCCATTCAGCGGCGCAAGGCCAATGGAAAATGGAGATGCAAATTGAATGCCGCCTTGGCCAAAGGGCAAAAGAAACAAAAATCATCTGGCAATTTCTGGTGAAAGCGGGAATATTTTCCCCATTGCCAAGCGGAAAAGGCATGAACTGACAAAGGATTACGCTAAACTGGTTGTCGCATCCGACAACCGAGAGCAACAACAGAGCGCAAGAAGAATGGCTTTGGCAGCTTTGCGACATTCCGCCAGACATGGTCTTGCATGATACAAGCCCCGCGCCAAAGACGAAAAAAGACAAGGATCCGAAAATGCAGGCCCCAGTGACCAATATCACCCTTCGCAAAAAGCCCGGCAGCAACACCAAAGGCCTGCTGAGCTATGGTGCCAGAACCATTCCCTGCGCTCTGGGCCGCAATGGCCTTGGCCCGATCAGACTGGAAGGCAACGGCGTCACCCCTTTGATGTCAACGCGCTTTCTATATGGCTTCTATCGCCCGGACAGGGAAAAACGCCCCACCTCCGCGCTTCCCTTCCTGCCCCTTAAAAACACCATGGGCTGGTGCGACGACAGCGACCATCCTGCCTATAACCGCTTGGTTACCCTTCCCTTTTCGCCCTCACATGAAAATATGTGGCGCGATGACCACCTCTATGATCTGGTCATTGTGCTGGATATCAACATAGCCCCTCGCGCCAAGAGACGCGGAAGCGCCCTCTTCATGCATGTGGCAAGACAGGGCTATGGCCCCACCGAAGGCTGCATAGCCCTCGACAAAGCCGACCTGAGGCAATTGCTGGGATATCTGTCACCGGACACCCGGCTGACGATCTCTCGCTAGGCCAAACAAAAAGAGGCCCCTTGAGCCTCGCTTCTTAGCCTCACTTTTTCTTTTCGCGATGTCCGAAAATGGCGCTGCCGACGCGAACGAATGTCGCGCCCTGCTTGATCGCTTCCCTGTAATCAGAGCTCATGCCCATCGACAATTCCCTGATATCATTCCGCTTTGCAATCTTGCGCAGCATCTTGAAATGGGGCTTGGGATCTTCATCAAAGGGCGGAATACACATCAGTCCGCGAACATTAAGGCCAAGCTCGACCTGACAGAAGCCAATGAAATCATCGGCATCATCGGGCAGAATGCCCGCCTTTTGCGGCTCGGCTCCGGTATTGATCTGGATGAACAGTCCCAGTTCCTTACTCTGCTTTTCCATTTCCACGCGAATGGCGCGGGCAATCTTCTTGCGATCGATGGAATGAATGACGTCAAACAGCGCCACCGCATCCTTGGCCTTGTTTGATTGCAGCGGTCCGATCAGATGCAGTTCCACATCGTCATATTTCTCGCGCAATTGCGGCCATTTGCCCTTGGCTTCCTGCACCTTGTTCTCGCCGAAAACCCTTTGGCCGGCCATCAGGGCCTTGTCTACCGTGTCAGCATCGAAGGTTTTTGAAACAGCGATGAGTGTTACGCTCCCATCCTCCCGTCCGGCTTCCTTTTCGCACTCCGTTATGGCTTGTTGAACCTCTGCCAAATGGGACGATATACTCATCTTGTTATTCTATACCTCTTGCAAGCATTCTCGGCGATCTGATTGATTACCCAGCTCGAAAATGCGCCTAACTCACGCCGGAAATCCTGAAACCGGCGACGATATCATATGGACGAGTTGTTCACTGGTCCAGACACTTTATGCGCTGATATCCCGCCATTATGCACGATAAACTAGCTCCACGGGCTTCACATCGCAAGATTGAACCACCTCAATGCCCTATCTGACCTTAAAGGGCTTGACGGAAGGTATGAATTCTGATGATGGTCGGGCCTGATAGAGACTTGGAGCGTATCCCCGAAGGCTCTCTCGGCTTTTCACACCGGGATTCGCGTAAATACAAAGGAATGGAGCATTTTCGCTGATTTCTCAATTACCGAAAATGCTCTAGAGACGAGGCATTGGCGACGATCCATGGCTAATGAACGCTATAACGCACGCGAAGCTGAAATTCGCTGGCAAAAGACCTGGGACACCCAGAAAATCTTCCGCACCACGAATGACGACCCACGACCGAAATATTACGTGCTGGAGATGTTCCCCTATCCATCCGGTCGCATTCATATCGGGCATGTACGCAACTACACCATGGGTGATGTTGTCGCACGATATAAACGCGCCAAGGGATTCAATGTTCTGCACCCGATGGGATGGGACGCCTTCGGCATGCCGGCTGAAAATGCCGCCATGCAGAACAAAATCCACCCCAAGGACTGGACATACGAGAATATCGCCACCATGCGCGCCCAGCTCAAGCTGATGGGCCTGTCGCTGGATTGGGAACGTGAATTCGCCACCTGTGACGTGGATTATTACCACCGTCAGCAGATGCTGTTTCTCGATTTCGTTGAAAAGGGCCTCGCCTACCGCAAGAATGCCAAGGTCAACTGGGATCCGGTGGACCAGACGGTGCTGGCAAACGAGCAGGTCATCGATGGCAAGGGCTGGCGTTCCGGCGCCGAAGTGGAACAGCGCGAGCTGACCCAGTGGTTCTTCAAGATCACCGATTTTGCTGACGATCTGCTTTCCGAGATCGACAATCTCGACCGCTGGCCGGACAAGGTCCGCCTGATGCAGCGCAACTGGATCGGCAAGTCCGAGGGCCTTCAGGTACGCTTCCAGCTCAAGGCCCCGATCCATGGCCATGGCGAAGTCGAGATTTTCACCACCCGCCCCGATACGCTGTTTGGTGCCTCCTTCATGGGCTTGTCAGCCGATCATCCGCTGGCAAAGGAATTGGCCAAAGATAACCCTGAGCTCAAGGCCTTCATTGATGAATGCCACAAGATGGGTACCTCTGCTGCCGAGCTGGAAACGGCCGAGAAATTCGGTTTCGACACTGGCTTGAAGGTGATCCATCCTCTTGATCCTTCAATTGAATTGCCTATTTATGTCGCCAACTTCATCCTGATGGATTACGGCACCGGCGCCATCTTCGGCTGCCCGGCCCACGATCAGCGCGACCTTGATTTTGCCCGCAAATATGGCCTCACCGTCACCCCGGTTGTCCTGCCAAAGGATGCCGATGCGGCAAGCTTCGAAGTAGCTGACGAGGCCTATACAGGCGAAGGCACCATCTTCAATTCCGAATTTCTTGATGGCATGACCATCGCGGACGCCAAGGACGCGGTCGCTTCCAGACTGGAAGCCGTCATGATTGACGACAAGCC
This sequence comes from uncultured Cohaesibacter sp., assembly GCF_963676275.1. Taxonomy (NCBI): domain Bacteria; kingdom Pseudomonadati; phylum Pseudomonadota; class Alphaproteobacteria; order Hyphomicrobiales; family Cohaesibacteraceae; genus Cohaesibacter; species uncultured Cohaesibacter sp. The sequence continues at coordinate 4,870,841 of NZ_OY781091.1, forward strand.
ACAGGCCCTGCGCAAGACCCAATATCGCCTGCGTGACTGGGGCATTTCCCGTCAGCGCTATTGGGGTTGCCCGATCCCGATGGTCCATTGCCCGGACTGCGGCGTGGTTGCGGAAAAGAAAGAAAATCTGCCCATCAAGCTGCCTGACGACATCAATTTCGACAAGCCGGGCAATCCGCTTGACCGTCACCCGACTTGGCGTGATTGCAGCTGCCCCAAATGCGGCAAGGCGGCCAAGCGCGAAACCGACACCATGGATACCTTCGTCGACAGCTCCTGGTATTTCGCCCGCTTCACCGCCCCTTGGGAAACCAGCCCGACCGACAGGAAAGCTGTCGACCAATGGCTGCCGGTAGACCAATATATTGGCGGCATCGAGCATGCCATTCTGCATCTGCTCTATTCCCGCTTCTTTGCCCGCGCCATGTGCGAAACCGGTCATATGAGCGTGAAGGAACCCTTCCGCGGTCTGTTCACGCAGGGCATGGTCGTGCATGAAACCTATAAGGGCGAAGACGGCCGCTGGGTTTCTCCTGCCGAGATCACGGTCAGCGAGAAAGACGGCACCCGCACCGCTATTCACAAGGAAACGGGCGAGAAAATCACCATCGGTTCCATCGAGAAAATGTCGAAATCCAAGAAGAATACCGTGGATCCGACCGACATTATCGAGACCTATGGTGCCGACACCGCCCGCTGGTTCATGCTTTCCGACAGCCCTCCCGAGCGTGATGTCATCTGGACCGAAGCCGGCGCTGAGGGCGCTCATCGCTTCATCCAGCGCATCTGGCGCCTGACACTGGACGTTTGCGAATTTCTCGGCGCAGATGCTCCGGCCAAACCGGCTGACCTGTCTGAGGAAGCGCTTGCCTTGCGCAAACTGTCCCACAAGACACTGGCAAATGTTGAAAGCAACATCGAACAGCTCGGCTTCAACCGTGCCGTTGCCCAGATCTATCAGCTGGTCAATGCCATTGCCGCTGCGGCCAAGAAGGAAAAGCTGGACAAGGATGCATCCCTTGGCTGGGTTCTGGACGAGTCGATGCAGCTCCTGCTGCTGATGTGCTCCCCAATGATGCCGCATTTGGCTGAAGAATGCTGGTCACAGCTTGGCAAACAAGGCCTTGTCTCCAGACAAGACTGGCCAAAAGCTGAAGCCGCAATGCTGACGGAAGACGAAATTACCCTTCCGATTCAGATCAATGGCAAAAAACGTGGTGAAATAACCGTTGCCGCAAACGCAGATAAGGATACAATCGAGAAGGCTGTACTCGCATCTGAACCCGTTATCAAAGCACTGGATGGCAAAGCTCCGCGCAAGGTCATTGTCGTGCCCAAAAGGATCGTCAATGTTGTTATCTGACAAACATAGCAAAACGAAAGTTCTGACCTTGGCCCTTTGTCTGGGCCTTGGTCTGGGCCTTTCCGCCTGCCAGGTTCGTCCTCTCTATTCTTCGACCACACCAACAGGACAAACGCTCGCCGCCGAGCTTTCTACCGTTGAAATAGAACCTGCTGAGAATCGAATTGAACAGGAAATCCGCAACAATCTCGTATTCGCCTTCACCGGCGGCGGCCTTCCCTCGGCACCGGCCTACAAGCTCCTTCTGGACACCAAGACCTCCAGCGATGATCTGGCCATTGAAAGCGGCTCAGGCCTTGCCAAGACCACACGCGTCAGCATGACAGCGACCTACAAGCTGATCAAACTGGCTGACAAATCCGTGGCAACGGAAGGCTCCAGCTTCTTCACGGCAGAATTCGCCAGAAGTACCCAGCGTTTTGCCAACGACAGGGCCAAACTGGATGCCCAGAATCGCGCAGCTGAACAGATCGCCAATGATATTCAGCTTCGCCTGTCGGCTTTCTTCGCTGCTGGCACCTGATCTAACATCAAGACTGTCATGGCGCACGCCGTGGCAGTCTCTTTTCCCGGATCACTGATTGAGCGAAGTCTCATCTTCAAGGGCAGACCATGGCGCAACTCAAAGCCAACATGATCGATGCATATCTGGTCAAACCCAATTTTGCCCATAAGGTCATATTGATCTATGGTCAGGATACGGGGCTGGTGACCGAACGCGCCGAACGCCTCGCCCAAACCTATCTCAAGAATAATTCAGATCCCTTCGCTGTCGTACGCCTTGATTCCGCTGACATTGCCAATGACCCGCTGCGTCTGGCAGATGAAGCCAACACCATTTCCATGTTTGGCGGTTCCCGGGTCATTACCATTCAGATGAGCGGCAACAAAACCATCATGCCTGCTCTCGAGCCGGTATTGTCGACGCCGCCAAGGGATGCTTTCATCATCATCAAGGCTGCGGACTTAAAAAAATCCGCGCCAATGCGCAAGGCAATTGAGAAAGCTCCCAGCGCCCTCGCCCTACCCTGCTATATGGACGCCAGAGAAGCCCTCAATGGCATCATAGACGAGGAAATGACCCTTGCAGGTCTCTCTATCACCAAGAATGCCAGAACGATGCTGCTGGACAATCTGGGAGCGGATAGAATGGCCTCCCGCGCCGAGGTTCAGAAACTGTGCCTTTATGCGTTGGGCGAAACAGAAATCACCGAGCAGCATATCGAGGATGTCGTCGGCGATGCTTCCAGTCAACAGATTGATATGATTATTGATTCTGCTGCGCTTGGCAAAACCGGAGACCTCGATCGCCGTCTGGAGCAAATATTGGGAACCGGCCAGCATCCCTCCGTCATAGGCTCCGCAGCGCTACGCCATTTTCAAATGCTGGAACGTTGCCTCAATCTGCTGGACAAGGGTACACCGCCACAAACCGCGCTGGACAAGGCCTACCCGATGCTGCATTTCAAGCGCAAACCACTGGTTCAAAACCAGCTGCGCCTCTGGACCAGCAAGAAAGCCTCCCGCGCCTGCGAGTTGCTCTCCGAAAGCCTCGCCAACAGCCGCAAGCATTATCATCTGTCACAGACGGTTATTTCCGAGACCTTGTTGATGATTTCGGCCACTGCACAGCGCAGCAATCGCTGAACCTTGCCCATATTAACCATGATTGTTTCACGTGAATCGGTTCCGAATATCACCGCGCCATTCATGCCATTCAAAATAGCTCTTTAAAATCAATTCCTAAGCCACAAAATCTAGCAAGCTTGGCAAAATTGTTTGCCGAAAAAGCACGCTCGCTTGTAAATTTTACTCATAATCGTTTCACGTGAATCAATCAATCTCTTCAAGACCTTGTCGCCCAGCGTCAATATTGTCAGACCCGACCTGCAATTATATTCTGCACAGACATTTTGCCTGCAAGATTGACATTAAATTTTGAAAATCAGAATCTGCCAGACATATCCCGCAGCACGTAGTTTTTCAGCACCAATTCGACAAACGATCGCTTTTCCGGACAACAATATGGCAACCAGAGACAGTTTGAAAAAGGCAGGACCACATGCAGCCTATTTTGCCATGGTCACCGTATTTCTGGATGCATTCGGGATCGCCTTCATTTCTCCCGTGCTGCCTGATCTGCTCGAACAGATAACCGGCGCCAGCCTTGGCAATGCAGCGCTTTATGGCGGCTATCTCACCTTTATCTATGCCTTCATGCAATTCATGGTCTCACCGATTCTGGGGCATTTTTCAGATAGTTTCGGCCGCAGACCTGTCATTGTCATTTCTCTGGCCGCGCTCGGCATCGATTATCTGATCATGGGCTTTGCCAATTCGCTCTGGTTTTTGTTTGTTGGCCGTTTCATAGCCGGAATTTTTGGCGCAACCCACGCTGCCGCCCTCGCCTTCATCGCCGATATTTCAACGGGCAAACAGCGCACCCGAAATTTCGGTTTGCTTGGAGCAAGCTTTGGTGCTGGTTTTGTGGCCGGCCCGCTGATCGGTGGACTGCTGACAGACTATGGCGTCAGAGTTCCCTTCTTCGCTGCTTTCTTTCTGATTCTTCTCAATTTTTTCTATGGCCTGTTTCTTTTTCCCGAAAGCTTGCCAAAGCACAAAAGACGCCCTTTTACGCTGGAAGGCATCAACCCTTTCAAGGGCCTTGTCGAATGCGCCAATTTCCCCAGCATCAAGCCGCTTTTTCTGGCGCTCTTTCTTTTCCTCATTGCCGACCATGTCTATGTGTCCGTATGGCCCTATTATACCCGTGAAGCCTTTGCATGGGACAGCGGTCAGGTCGGCCTGACTCTCGCTATTTTCGGCTTTTTCCATGCCCTGACGCAGGCCTTTTTGGTGGGGCTTTTGCTAAAAAAGTATGATGAGGCGACCATTACGATGATCGGGATTATCAGCACCAGTCTCATTATGGGCGGTTTGCTTTTCATCTATCAAGGCTGGATTATCTATATTTTTCTCCCTTTTACCGCATTGGGCGGCCTTACCATGCCGGGCCTGCAATCTCTCATGACCCAGCGTGTACCCCAGACCCATCAGGGGCAATTACAGGGAAGCATAAGCAGCCTTACCAGCCTGACGACCATCCTCAGCCCGCTGATCATGACTTATACCTTTCGTTTTTTCACGCAGGATCACACCGCCTATTACCATCCTGCAGGTGTCTTTGGCCTCGCTGCCCTTATCTGCCTGCTGGCCGCCCTGCCCGTCAGGTATTTTCTCAAACAGATCAAACAGAAATAGCGGCCATTTAGCCAACAAAAAAGGGAGCCAACTGGCTCCCCTGACATCGTGATCTGATGGAAAAGCGGTTACTGCTTTTCCAGAATGGCAATGATCGCATCAAGCTGCTCAAGCGATTTATACTGGATTTTCACTTCGCCGCCTTTCTTCTTTGGCGCGATGAAAACATTCCAGCCCAGCCGGTCCGTCAGGCGCTTTTCAAGCGCGACCGTGTCGGCATCCTTTTCCTTTTTCGGCTTTGGTTCCTTGACCTTGTCCTTCTCCTGACCGGCTTTCTCGGCATCGCGTACCGTCATGCCATCTTCAACAATCCGGCGAGCCAGTTCTTCAGGGTTTTCAGCCGTGATCAATGCACGGGCATGTCCGGCGGTCAATTCGCCCTTCTTGAGATAATCCTTGATGCTTTCAGGCAGCTTGAGCAACCGCAGGGTATTGGCGACATGCGATCGACTCTTGCCAATCACGTCAGCCAACTCAGCCTGCGTATAGTCAAACTCGGCAATCAGCTGATCATAACCCAGCGCTTCTTCCAGCGCGTTGAGGTCAGCGCGCTGAACATTCTCGATGATGGCAAGCTCGAGCGCTTCCTTGTCGTTGACATCATGAATGAGAACAGGCACTTCGTGCAGACCAGCGGCCTGGGCTGCGCGCCAGCGACGTTCACCGGCGATGATCTCGAAAGAATCATCCTCGCCCTTTACCGGACGGCAAAGAATAGGCTGCATGATGCCCTTTTCCTTGACCGAACGGGTCAAGTCATCAAGATCTTTTTCAATGAAATCCCGTCTCGGATTGCGCGGATTGGGCCTCAAAAACTCGATAGGAATACGCCTCTGGCTACGCGCGCGCTCTATCGCCTGAGCCTCGTTATCCATATCTCCGATCAGCGCGGCCAATCCACGCCCCAAACGTTTGCCTTCTGCTGGTTTTCTCGCCATGTTCCGCATTCCCGTCAAACCCGCCTATGGACCTCTCCGAACGGATCTGACTTCCCTTAGCCACAGTTACTCTGCCGTGATAGACAATCAGGCAGCCTTGTTACGCAGTTTTTTCTCGCGCTGGATAATCTCCGAAGCGAGTTTGAGATAAGCTTGGCTTCCCGAGCATTTCAGATCGTAAAGCAAAGCCGGCTTGCCATAGGATGGCGCTTCCGACACCCGCACATTGCGCGGAATGATCGTTTCGTAAACCTTGTCGCCCATATGCTCGCGCACATCTTCAACAACCTGGTTGGAAAGATTGTTGCGGCTATCATACATGGTCATCACAATACCATGAATGGAAAGCTCGGGATTGAGCGCCCCCTTGACCTGATTGACAGTCTGAATCAGCTGCGTCAGACCTTCAAGCGCGAAAAACTCGCATTGCAACGGCACAAGAATGGAATGAGCCGCAGCCATCGCATTGATCGTCAGCAGGTTCAGAGACGGCGGGCAGTCGATCAGAATATAGGTAAAGCGCTTGTCTTCCGGAATCTGATCGCTCATTTTGCCATGATTTTCAATGGCTCTGCGCAACCGGAAAGCACGATCCTTATCACCCGAGATTTCCTGTTCCAGACCAAGAAGATCCATTGTCGAGGCTGCAACAGAGAGCCGCGGCACCGCAGTCGGTATCGCAGCTTCCATCAGCGTCGCTTCGTTAAGAAGCAGCTCGGCTGTGGAAACACTGCGCGACTGGCGATCAATTCCCAATCCGGTGCTGGCGTTACCCTGAGGGTCTACGTCTACAATAAGAACAGATTCTCCAATCGCCGCCAGTGCGGTACCCAAATTGATTGCAGTCGTTGTTTTCCCAACGCCACCCTTCTGATTGGCAAGGGTCAGAACGCGGGGAGATTCAGGCAGTGAACTCATAAAGTAGCCTCACTTCGCATTTGTTTCACTATGCGTTTTTGGGTGATAAGCGGCGCAGAATAACAATCCTCGCATCCGGATCAGTTCTGCTCTCCTGTTGTACCAGATCTATATTCCAGCTAACACTAGCCTCGCTCAATTCTCGATCAAAGTCCCGACCTTTGTGGAAAACACCCACACAAGTTTCACAAATATGGGGATGAACAAAAGAACAGAGTTTATCGAGCGACGCCAGAGCCCTGGCGCTGAAGGCATCAACAGGTTCTGACCAGTTTTTCAACACCGATTCGATGCGGTCGCCATGCAGGCATATATTCAAACCCAGCTCCCGCGCCACGGTTTTAAGAAAAGCCCCCTTGCGCCCGTTGCTTTCCACCAGATGAACACAATAATCCTCGCCCAATTCATCCAGCAGGATGGCTGTCACCAAACCGGGAAATCCGGCACCGGATCCAAGATCAATCCAATGACGAGCAGAAGGATAAGCGGCAAAAATCTGAACGCTATCGGCGATATGTCGAAACCAGATTTCATCAAGGGTTTTTGGTGCCACCAGATTCTGCGCGGGCTGCCACTTGCGCACCAAAGCCTCATATCGCTCGAATTTATCGAGCGATTCACGTGAAACCGGAAGCATCGAATTGATCAAGGCAACAGCGCGTTCCTTGGCATCCATGATATTCTTCACCTTCATTATGGCATCAGAACAGCGGCAAAACGGGGCTGGGCTGGGCCTACCCCGGCCACCATCTTGGCCAATTACAATCTTTTGCTATGAGCCAGAACCAGCGTCAGTGCGGCTGGTGTCATACCGTCAATGCGAGACGCCTGCCCCAGTGTCTGTGGCCGCACATGATTGAGCTTCTGCTTCAACTCATTGGAAAGCCCATTGATATCTTCAAAAACAATATTGGATGGAATAGCCAGTGCCTCATCCTTTTTGAAGGTCTCGATGTCATCGGTCTGCTTCTGCATATAGACCTGATAGAGCGCTTCCACTTCCAGCTGCTTGCGCACGCCTCTCGAAAAGGCTCCAAATTCCGGCCAGACCTGTGTCAGGCGATCCATATCCAGATCAGGATAGGCCAACAATTCATAGGCCGTGCGACGCTGACCATCCTTGTTGATTTTCAAACCGTGACGCTCAGCCTCATTGGGCGTCAGGCTCTTTTCCTGCGCCAAAGCGGTGATTGCAGCTAGCTCCTGCTTTTTGGCACTAAAGGCCTTGCGCCGCTCATCACAGATCAGGCCCCAGCCGTCAGCACGCTCGGTCAGGCGCTGATCGGCGTTATCGGCGCGCAGCGACAGACGATATTCCGCGCGCGAAGTAAACATGCGATAGGGTTCCATCACGCCGCGAGTAATCAGATCATCGATCATCACGCCGATATAGGCATCGGAACGTCCCAGAATAACACCATCCTGATCGCCACATTGACGAGCCGCATTTATCCCGGCGATCAGCCCTTGCGCTCCGGCTTCTTCATATCCGGTCGTTCCATTGATCTGTCCGGCCAGATAAAGCCCCGACACTTTCTTGGTCTCAAGGGTCGCTTTCAGCTCGGTTGGATCGATATAGTCATACTCGATCGCATAACCATATTGCTTGATCTCGACATTCTCCAGCCCAGGTATCGAGCGAATATAGGCATCCTGCACATCTTCAGGCAAAGAGGTCGAAATACCATTTGGATAGATGGTATCAACATCCAGTCCTTCCGGCTCAAGAAAGACCTGATGTCCGTCCCGATCACCAAAGCGATTGATTTTATCTTCAATGGACGGACAATAGCGCGGCCCCACTCCTTCGATCTTACCCGAATACATCGCTGATTTATGGATATTCTCGCGAATGATCTGATGGGTTTTAGCGACCGTCCGGGTCACATGACAGTCAATTTGCGGCGTTGTGATCTTGTCCGTAAGATAGGAAAAGGCAACGGGCTCCTCATCCCCCGGCTGCGTTCCGAGCGAAGAATAGTCAATTGTATTACCATTGAGCCGCGCCGGTGTACCCGTTTTCAAACGCCCCAAGCGGAAATTCTCGGCCATCAGTCGCAGAGACAATTCATTGGCCGCAGGATCACCCATGCGCCCTGCCGAAAAGCTCTTCTGGCCGATATGAATAAGCCCCCTCAGGAATGTGCCGGTCGTAAGAACAACAGCGCCACAGGCAATCTCCTTACCATCAGCCAGAGTAACCCCGGTCACCCGCCCGTCGGCAATCGTCATATCGGCCACTTCGCCGTCAACAACTTTCAAATTCGGGATCTCGAACAGCAGCGCCTGCACTGCTTGCCGATATAATTTTCTGTCTTCCTGGGCCCGAGGCCCCTGCACTGCCGGCCCTTTACGACGATTGAGCAAGCGAAACTGAATTCCGCCGCGATCAGCCGCAAGCCCCATGACGCCGCCCAGAGCATCAATCTCGCGAACCAGATGTCCCTTACCCAATCCACCGATAGCCGGATTACAAGACATCACACCAATCGTGTCGCGACTATGTGTAACCAAGGCAACCTTGGCACCAACCCGCGCAGCAGCAGCAGCAGCCTCGGCACCTGCATGCCCACCACCGACAACAACGACATCAACCTGGTTCATTCAATCTCTCTCACACATTCAGCCAACATCAGGCAGGCTCTACATCAGAGCAACGATCTATAGCACATCATTCCAGCTATAGATTCCATTTCTTCAGAACTTGTTTACATCTCGCGTGATAGCGTTTTGGCTACAGAGTTTCCGGATTCACGTGAAACAGCCAGAAACCGCCATTTTGCTCCAATATCCGCCGATTCACGTGAAACATTCACGCTAATCTCGAGATTTGATGATTCACGTGAAACAGAGTCAATCCCGAAATTCAAAAACTATGTTTCACGTGAAACGATCCACTATTTACCCACACAGAATTGTGAAAAAATCACGCCGAGCATTTCCTCGACGTCGATCCTTCCCGTAATTTTCCCCAGTTCATCCCCAGCCTGACGCAGAAATTCAGAACGGATTTCGATAGGGGAATCTGTATAGATAAGAGATTTATTAACATTATCCACACAAGAAGCCAGATAATTTCTATGGCGTTCGCGCGTAATCAGCACATCTTCTGCACCATCAAACAGGGATTCTATTTGTTTCACAAACGAATCGTAAAAGATATCCATGCCGGAACCTGTCTTTACTGACGCGGAAAAGGCAGATTCCTTATCACTCTCTTTACTATTTGCATGAAACGGTACCGATTCGATTCGATCCAGCTTATTGAACAGAACAATCCTTCGCGCCGAACTGTTAAGCGCCACCCGCTCCTCCGGCCGCGTTCCATCCACGACCTCGATCAGAAGGTCGGCATTCTCGCTTTTTTCCAGAGCCCGGCGAATACCTTCCCGCTCGACAATATTGTCCGATTTGCGCAAACCGGCCGTATCAATCATGGTCACCGGATAGCCCTCGATATCCAGATGCAGCTCCAGCAGGTCGCGGGTTGTCCCCGCCTCCTCTGTTACGATGGCCACGTCGCGCTTGGCAAACCAGTTGAGCAATGACGATTTTCCGGCATTGGGATGTCCGGCCAGAACCACGGTCAATCCATTGCGCAGGCGCTCGCCATGATCGGCCTTGGAAAGATGCCGCTCGATATCGACCTTCAATGCGCGCAATTTCGGCCAGATCACGTCAGACACAGCGCCCGGAATATCCTCTTCGTCGGAAAAATCAAGCTCCGCCTCTATCATGCTGCGCGCATTAAGAAGTGTCTCCCGCCAGCCATCAATAACGCTCTTGTGCGCTCCGCTTGCCTGCCGGATAGCCTGCTTGCGCTGATTTTCCGTTTCTGCCTGAATAAGATCAGCCAGCCCTTCCACCGCCGTCAGATCATATTTGCCATTTTCAAAGGCCCGACGGGTAAATTCCCCGGCCTCGGCCATTCGACAACCGGGAAAGCGCCCTAACAGAGCCAGCATCGCCTTGACCACTGCCCGCCCGCCATGCAGATGAAACTCGACAGCTTCTTCGCCAGTGAAGGATTTTGTCTCCGGAAAGAAGATGACCAGCGCCTGATCGAGAACATCGCCACTATCAGGATCCGTCACATAGCGTAAGGCGGCAAAGCGCGGCTTTGGTTCCTTGTCGATCAGACTATTCATCACCAGACGGGCCTTGGGGCCAGACAGACGGATCACGGCAACACCAGCCGGAACAGCTCCGCTGGAGAGGGCGAAAATTGTATCTCTCATCATGAGTCCAATCCTTATGCGCCCAACGATCAGGGCCGCATGCGCAACATCTGCGATTTTGATTGTTTCAGTGCCGAATCCATCTGCACGAACCGGGATAGACAGGAACCGGATCCATATATGCCAGATTCTTGCGTGAAAAGCCCGGGATTCAGGCAGACTTCAGGCCGACAATCCGGCCTTTCCGGTGTTTCCCGGCAAAGCCGATATTCGATAGAGCAGATTTGATTGAACAGATCAGGAAGATCACAAATAACAAAAGCCGCCCAACGACTGTTAGACGGCTTTCTAATCTTTTGTTTGCAATTGGGCAAGCCCAATCTGCAAGGCAATGCAACCGATCAGGTATTCATATTATCGAAGAATTCGGCATTGCTCTTGGTTGCCCGCAATTTGTCGAGCAGGAATTCGATGGCATCGACATTGCTCATCGCGCCAAGAATACGGCGCAGAACAAAGACCTTCTGCAGATCCTTGCGATCGACCATCAGCTCTTCCTTGCGGGTACCGGACTTCAGGATATCCATAGCCGGGAAGATACGCTTGTCGGAAACCTTGCGATCAAGCACGATTTCGGCGTTACCCGTACCCTTGAATTCCTCGAAGATAACCTCGTCCATGCGGCTGCCGGTATCGATCAGGGCGGTTGCGATGATTGTCAGCGATCCACCTTCCTCGATATTACGGGCTGCACCAAAGAAGCGCTTGGGACGCTGCAACGCATTGGCATCCACACCACCGGTCAAAACCTTGCCCGAAGACGGAATAACAGTGTTGTAGGCGCGACCAAGGCGGGTGATGGAATCCAGCAGAATAACAACATCGCGGCCATGCTCGACCAGACGTTTGGCTTTTTCGATCACCATTTCGGCCACCTGCACATGCCGTGCAGCCGGTTCGTCAAAGGTGGAAGACACCACTTCGCCATTCACCGTCCGTTTCATGTCCGTTACTTCTTCAGGACGTTCATCAATCAGCAGAACGATAAGGCAGCTGTCAGGATGATTGGCGGTGATGGATTTGGCGATATTCTGCAACAGAACGGTCTTACCGGTACGCGGCGGCGCAACGATCAGCGCGCGCTGACCTTTACCGAGCGGCGCAACCAGATCAATCACGCGGCTGGACATGTCCTTGCCGGTCGGATCGGTAGATTCCAGTTTGAAGCGTTCGTCCGGATGCAAAGGCGTCAGGTTGTCGAAATGCACCTTGTGACGAGCCTTGTCCGGATCTTCGAAATTGACAGTATTCACCTTCAGAAGGGCAAAATAGCGTTCGCCTTCCTTCGGGCTGCGAATATGCCCCTCCACCGTATCACCAGTGCGCAGCGAAAAACGCCGGATCTGGGAAGGCGAAATATAGATGTCATCCGGCCCCGGCAGATAGTTGGCGTCCGGTGAACGCAGAAAGCCGAAACCGTCCTGTAATACCTCGACGACACCTTCGCCGATGATATCGGTTTCCTGTTCTGCAAGCTGTTTGAGGATCGCAAAAAGCAGCTCCTGCTTTCGCAGCGTGCTGGCATTTTCGACCTCGAGCTCTTCAGCAAAATTCAAAAGCTCTGTTGGAGATTTTTGTTTGAGTTCTTTTAGTTTCATTTCGCGCATAGCGAAACTCTCATATAAGGGATAAGCAACCAAGGGAAAAAGGTAGGAAGAAACAAGGCACTCTTTTCTGTTATTGCGCCTCGCTACAGCCTTGGAAACAAAGGAAAGATGACGTTTCCAAGAAAATCGCATTCAGAAACGATTTCGCGGACCATAACTGCTTCGCATTATCTGGGCAAGCCCCATCATACAAAAATATCTTGTCAATGGCAGCAAAAGCGTCAAATTGAGACGAATTACTAGTCTCAACTTTGAATAAGCTTTCATCAAAAGGGCTTAACGACAGCCAAAATAACGATCGCCAGCATCAGCAGGGTTGGTACTTCGTTGAAATAGCGGAAATAGATGTGGCTCCGTTGATTGGCGTCAGCTGCGAACAGACGCACATGACGCGCACAAATCATATGGTATCCGGTCATCGCACTTACAAGAACAAACTTGATATGAAGCCAGATTGCATCGGCGCTCCATATGCCATGGCCAAAGGCAAGCCACAATCCGAATATCCAGCTCGCGATAAGCGCCGGATTCATGATTCCCTTGAGCAACTTGCGTTCCATCACCTTGAAGGTCTCTGATTTCTCAGACCCCACCTCGCTCATCGCATGATAGACAAAAAGCCGGGGCAGATAAAAAATCCCAGCCATCCATGTGATCACACAAATGATGTGCAGCGCCTTGGTCCACTCATAGGGCAGAAAGGTAAGAAAATCCATTTTGGTCCTCGATAAACTTGCTTGAAAGCCGCACCACTGGTCTGGTTATCGGCTCCTCAGCCCCTACCCCTGATAGGAACACACGCGATTGATCAGGCGATGAACCAGATCAATATCTCCCTGCGGCGAAATACCGTGACCAAGATTGAAGATGAACGGCCCCTCGCTCCAGGCAGCCATGATGCGATCAATCGCTTCATCCAGATGACGCTCGTCAGCCATCAGCAAGGTCGGATCCAGATTGCCCTGCAAGGCGGTTTTGGTCTGAAGATTGTCCCGCGCCCAGTCCAGCGGCACCGTCCAGTCGAGCCCGATTGCATTTACACCGGTTGCCTCGACAAAATCGATGAGCCGCACGCCCGCCCCCTTCGGAAAACCGATAATTTTCGCATCGGGAATTTGCGAGCGCACGCCAGAGACGATTCGGGCAATTGGGTCACGGGAAGCGGAAATATAGAGCGCGTCATCAAGAACGCCGGCCCAACTGTCAAAAATCTGGACCGCATCGGCCCCCGATTGCAACTGTTTGACCAGATAACGGATGGATGCCTCGACCAGTATATCAATAAGCGCATGAAAAGCTTCAGGATGTTTGCGAGCGAAAAGACGGGCCGGAGCCTGATCCGGAGTGCCCTGCCCGGCAATCATATAGGTCGCCACAGTCCATGGTGCGCCGCAGAAGCCCAGAAAAGTGGTCTCCTCCGGTAGCCCATCACGAATCTTGCCAACTGCCTCGAAAACCGGAGAGAGTTTCTCGATCACAGATGAGGGATCGAGATCTTTAATCTCGTCCGGAGTGATGGGATCCAGCTGTGGCCCCTCGCCCTGAACAAATCTGACCGAACGCCCCAGAGCATCTGGAATGACCAGAATATCGGAAAACAGGATCGCTGCATCGAAACCAAATCGACGGATGGGTTGAAGGGTTACCTCGGTTGCCAGATCGGGATTGTAGCAAAGGGAGAGAAAACTGCCTGCTTCGGCTCTGGTAGCACGATATTCGGGAAGATATCTTCCCGCCTGCCTCATCAACCAGATTGGAGGAACCTTCTCGGTTTGCCCATTGAGCACATTCATCAAGCGTCGATTGATCACGATTTCTATCTCCCCGTTTGTGCCTCGAATTGAGCACGATTCCCCACAAGCTTCCTAATAAAATATTTATGTTTTAAGAGTCTGTTTCTTCTTTTAGACCGTGGATTGTGGGGGTTCTTTTTGGCCCACAATTTGCCCACAATGACTCGTGAACAACTGTGATTCAACAGTGCTTACTTCCTAGTAACAATTCTGGAATTACGGGGACAAGTCTCAGGGCTGGCAGAAATCTGCGTGCTGCTTTGTGGTCAAATCTGGGTATGATCGGAAGACAGATATTGAGTAAATTTGAACAACTTGTGTATTAACTGTTTGTTAACCTAAGTAAACAGAGTGTTAACAACTCTCGCGCTGCGCAAACCAGCTTGGGGATTAATAAATGGTTAACGAGCATGAAATCGTCAACACGGGAAAACCAGCCGATTTATCCCCTCTTACGCACAGCCCCTGGGGAAGAATCACTCAATGCTGCTTTCATTAATGGCTTATTAAGACAATTTCATGACGAAAAGCGCGGATTTCTGTCATTTGTCGGTCTGTGCATAGACAAGATAGAGGGAAAGATCCACAAGGCCCGTTTTGTTTGGCTCTCTGTTGCTCTAAGTAAATTCGAAATTCTTAAACGGTTGGATTGCTCACATGATTCCTATGATTCTTGCTTCCAAAAGCCAGGCCCGGGCCGCTCTTCTGTCCAATGCCGGTCTCTCATTCCACACCGATACGGCACAGATTGACGAGCGCGCAGCCGAACAACCGCTTGTTCAGGCCGGTGCGTCTCCGGCCGATATCGCCAGCCTGCTCGCTCAGGTGAAGGCCAGTGATGTGTCTGATCGCAATCCCGGTGCGCTGGTCATTGGTGCCGACCAGACCCTTGGCTTTGGCGAAAGACGCTTCAACAAGCCCCAAAATGATGAAGCCGCGCGCCGCCAATTGCTCGATCTGGCAGGCCATAGCCATCAGCTTCATTCGGCAGTTGCCTGCGTCAAGGATGGAGAAATCCTCTGGAGCCATGTTTCCACCGCCACCCTGACAATGCGGCCTCTGAGCGCAGCGGAGATCGGCCGCTATATGGCCCGTGTTGGCGATCAGGTGCGCACCAGCGTTGGTTGCTATCAGCTGGAGGGATTGGGAGTGCAGCTATTTGAAAAGATAGATGGCGACTATTTCACCATTCTGGGGCTGCCTTTATTGCCATTGCTTGGCTATTTGCGTCAGGAACAGGGACTGGAGTTCTGATCATGTCAGAAAGATCATCTTTCCTTTCAAAGGCTTTCGTTATCGGCTGGCCAATCGGGCAATCCAAGTCACCGATCATCCACAGCCATTGGCTGAGGCATCACGGCCTTGAAGGGTCTTACGAGAAAATTGCCGTTGCGCCAGAAAAGCTCGGCGCTTTCATCGCCCAGATGAAGCAAGAGGGATATGCCGGTGGCAATGTCACCATCCCCCATAAACAGGCCGTTCTGGAGCATGTCGATATCATCCATCCGGCGGCTGAGAGGCTGCAGGCGGCAAATACCCTTTGGTTTGAAGATGGCAAATTGCATGCCGACAACACCGACGGTTACGGCTTTCTGGCCAATCTGGACCAGTGTCAGCCGGGATGGGATGCCAAAAGCGGTGCAAATGCGATGATTCTGGGCGCCGGTGGCGCGGCAAGGCCTGTCATCAATGGCCTGATCGAGCGCGGCTTTGACAAAGTCACCATCGCCAACCGAACCAAAGAGAAGGCCGAAGCCCTCGCGCGCCTCTTTGATGGGCTGGGGCTGGGCAGGCATGTTGCCGTTATCGACTGGCAGCAGCGATCCGGCGAACTCGCAGATATCGATTGTCTGGTCAATTGCTCAAGCCTTGGCATGATCGGTCAACCGCCTCTTGAAATAGCGCTGGATGCATTGCCGCCAGCCGCACTGGTCACCGATATCGTCTATAATCCGCTGGAAACGGACATTCTGCGACTGGCACGGCAAAAGGCTAATCCGACAGTTGACGGTTTGGGCATGCTGCTTCATCAGGCGGTACCCGGTTTCGAACACTGGTTCGGTAAGCGGCCCGAAGTTACCGAGGCGCTGCGCAACGAGGTTCTGCAGCATTTATAGGGGGAAGCATGATCAGGATCGGATTGACCGGCTCAATCGGAATGGGCAAGACAACGACAGGCAAGATGTTTGTTGATCGCGGCTGCCCTCTGCATGATGCTGATGCCGTCGTGCATGACCTCTATAGAGACAAGGCCGTTCCTCTGATCGAGGCCGAATTTCCTGGCACGACCGGCCCCTTGGGAGTGGATCGTGCCATGCTTTCCGACAGGGTGATTGGCGATCCCGACGCCCTCAAACGCCTTGAAGCCATCATTCACCCGCTGGTGCGGCAACAGGAGAAGGCTTTTTTCGACAAGGCCCGTGCAGATGGCGCAGAATGCGCCATTGTGGATATTCCCCTGCTGTTTGAAACCAATGCACAGCAGCGTGTGGATATCGTGGTGGTGGTTTCTGCCGCCGAAGATATCCAGCGCCAGCGCGTATTGCAGCGCCCCGGCATGACGGAGGAAAAATTCCTCGCCATCAAGGCCAAGCAGATGCCGGATGCGGAGAAGCGCAGCCGCGCAGACTATGTCATTGATACGGGCAAGGGTCTTGAAGCGGCCGAGCAGCAGGTCGAAGCCGTTCTGGCCGACATCAAAAGGCGCTTTGCACAACCCGCCGAATAGACCATAGTCAGCAAGGTGATTTGCTTAGCGAGAAGAGATTGAAATGGCGTTGCGCGAAATAGTATTCGATACCGAAACGACAGGGCTGGATGTCATGACCGGCGACAGGATCGTTGAAATCGGCTGTGTTGAGCTGATCAACCATCTGCCGACGGAGAATAATTTTCACGTCTATATCAATCCCGAGCGGGACATGCCCGAAGAGGCTTTCCGTGTCCATGGTCTTTCCGAGGAATTTCTCTCCGACAAGCCAAAATTTGCCGAAATCGCCAAGGATTTTCACGACTTTATCAAAGATACGGTGCTGATCGCCCATAATGCCAGCTTCGACGTGAAATTTCTCAACTGGGAGCTGGACAAGGCCGGCTTCCCGAAAATCGACAATGATCTGGTCATCGATACGCTGGCCATGGCGCGCCAGCGCTTTCCCGCCGGTCCGAACAATCTGGACGTTCTATGCTCTCGTTTCGGCATCGACAATTCAAAGCGTACCCTGCATGGCGCGCTGCTTGATAGTGAGATTCTGGCCGATGTCTATCTGGAACTGATCGGTGGACGCCAGACCAGCTTCATGCTTTCCAGTGATCAGCAGAGTGACAGTGGCGGCATGGAAGGCAGCACGGGCGAGCGCAAACCGGCCAGACAGCGCCCGGTTGCCCTGTCTTCCCGCTTGACCGAGGCAGAAATAGAAGCCCATCGCACCTTTCTGGGCGAGATCAAGGGCGAGAGCATCTGGTCAGGCTATATGCCTCAGCCCGCCGAGCCCCAGCCGAGCGAGAATTGAAGCCATTGATCAAAATGGATTCACGTGAAACGAATTTCGCCTTTTCGAAAAATGATCATAAAAAAAGCCGACCGGACAAACCGGTCGGCTTTTTGATTTCTCGCAAGGGTAAGCCTTACTGGGTAGGCTGTTCCTTCTGCTGCTGGGCAGCCATTTCCATCATGCGCTGACGATAGAGCTGGGCAAAATCGATCGGATCCACATTCAGCGGAGGGAAACCGCCGCGCATGGTCGCATCGGAAATGATCTGACGGGCAAACGGGAACAACATGCGTGGGCATTCGATCATGACGAACGGATGCAGCTGTTCCTGCGGCACGTTGGAGATGGAAAAGATACCGGCATAAAGCAGCTCGACGTTGAACATGGTCGTTCCGTCGCTGGTTGCGGTCGCATTCAGGGTCAATTCGGCTTCGAATTCGGTTTCAGAAAGTGGCGTGGCATTCACGTTGATCTGAACATTGATCTCCGGAGCTTTCTCGCGAGGACGCAGAGAATCTGGAGCGTTTGGATTTTCGAAGGACAGATCCTTGATATATTGGGCTAGAATTCTCAGGCCTGGCAGTTTGAGTTCACCGCCTTCAGCTGCGCCATTTTCTTGTGCGTCGCTCATAAAACTGTTTCCTAATTCTTTGGTTGAACAAATCGGGATCGCAAATCGATCACCCTGAAAGCTGGTGCCCGAAATTACATCGAGATCAGGACATCAGGCCTGATCGCCTCCCTTGGCTCACCTGGGCACTCCAGCGGGGATCTATTCCACAATCCTCTTGTCTAAGATGGCTGTAGCATGATGAAAGGACCGAAACAAGGACAAGGCCCCGAACCCGGCCCCATTCACAGCCTTTGCCCCGGATTTCTGCCGCAATAGCATGACAGGCTTAAGGGGCGCTCGTCTGTATCAGGATTTTTTGTTCCATGGTGAATGGGATGCGGAATTGCTTTCCAGAGCATTCTGATCCTTCACTTCTCCAAATTCGCTTTCATCCAGATCGATGATATCGTCATTGTCAGGCCGTGGTGAGCTGCCTTTACCGGACGAATCATGGCTCTTATATTCATAGCTCTGATAAAAGCCCGATCCGGAGCTGAAAGACTGGCCTTGCATGGTGGAAAGGGTCACGCGGCTTTTGAAATAGTGGAAAATGCTGTCCCGGATGGCTGGCACCAGAAGCAGAAAACCGAATGTGTCGGTAACGAAGCCCGGTGTCAGAAGCAGCAGTCCGGCGGCCAGCAACATCACGCCATGGGCCATTTCCTTGCCCGGAATCTTGCCCTGATGCATTTGCTGCTGGGCTTGTCCGACAAGAGCAAAGCCCTGTTGTCTCAAAAGGATGGTGCCGATTACAGCCGTCAACAACACGCCGAGCAATGTATTGAGAACGCCGATCTGTCCACCAACGATAATGAACACGCCAATCTCAAGAATTGGCACTGCCAGCAGCAGAAAGGGAATGAATGGGAAAAGTGATTTCTGCGTCACTTAAGCGTTCTCCTCAAAAGTCTGTGTTTTTTATGCTCCTTTCGTTATCCATTATGGATTTGCAAGGAGCCCTCCCCTAAATATAGAAAGAAATGTGAAAGTTTCAGTGCTTTTTTGCAAAAATCAACTTGGTCAAGGCGAGCATATGTCCCAATTCCTCGGTTTCGATTTCACATCGGTTATTTTCCTCATTATCGCTGTCGTCCTGTTTTGGCGATTGAGGGATGTCTTGGGTACGAGAACAGGCAATGAAGCTGATCCTTTTGATCCCTTTTCAGATCATGAGTCTTCCGACGAGAAAAAGGCACCCCGTGCCGATGATGTCGGTGATAATGTCATCGCTCTGCCAGAGCGCATGGAAAATGAAAATGAATCAGCAGAAGAAAAGAGCAAGCGGATCGAGAAGATTGCGCCTGAAGGGTCGTCCCTCAATGCTGCCCTTTCCCAGTTGATGGTGATGGATCGCAATTTTGACCCCGATTCCTTCCTCTCCGGTGCGCGCATTGCCTATGAGATGATCGTGACCGCCTATGCGCAAGGCGATCGCAAGAGCCTGAAGAAGCTGCTGGCGGCGGATGTCTTTGCCGGTTTCACCGCGGCGCTTGATGAGCGCGAAGCCAACAAGCTGCGGGTCGATTTCACCTTCATCGGTATCAACAAGTCTTCCATCGTGGAAGCCGAGATTGCTGGCAATGAAGCACAGATAACGGTGCGCTTCGTTTCATCGATCACCTCATGCACCAAGGATGAGGTCGGCCATGTCATCGAAGGGGATCCCAATGCGGTGGAAGATGTCACCGATATCTGGACCTTCAGCCGCGATGTGACCAGCCGCAATCCGAACTGGAAACTGATCGGAACCGAATCGGCCCAATAAGCTGCGATAGCACTATAAGGCCTGTTGCAGGCTGTTTCGGAACCAATGGAGCAATAGCGGATGGCAGGGCCAGAGAATATCGCTTTTTCAGACCTTGCCGGATGGCCAGACCATGATCACAAGGCGGCTTTTGCCGCCTTTTGTCATAGCGCGCATTATTTGCTGAAATGCAAACCATCAACCAGAGATGGCAGCGCGCGCGCCGAAGATCTTCTTGAACTGTCCCGATTGGCGCTGTCGCTGGGCGAGAATATCAGCCCTCACGACGCCAGGGCATTCTTTGAGAAGCATTTCCAACCCGTCTCTCTTCCCGGCCCGGGGCTGCTCACCGGCTATTACGAGCCGGTATTTGAAGGGCGCTTGCAGCCTGATGAAATCTTCCGTTTTCCCCTGCACAAGCGGCCGGCTGATCTGGTGTCGATCAGCGCGCAACAGGCTGAAGCGGCTGGTTTTACATCGGAAACCAGCTTTGCCCGCAAAGGGGATAAGGGATATGCCTTCCATTATAGTCGCGCAGAGGTGATGGACGGGGCGCTTGAGGGCCAGAATCTGGAGCTTGTCTGGCTCCGGGATCCCTTTGAAGCCTATATCATCCACATTCAGGGCTCGGCGAAGATCGACCTTGGAGAGGGCCGATTGTTGCCTATCGTCTTTGATGGCAAATCGGGCCATCCCTACAAGTCGCTCGGCAAGCTCCTGATCGAACGAGGCATATTCTCGATTGAGACCATCACCATGGATGGCTTGATCGATCATTTGCGCTCGTTGGGAGATGATGGCGTCAGGATGTTGGGGCAAAATCCCTCCTATATCTATTTCAGGATCGTTAAGGAGGATGAAGGTATTGCCCGAGCCTTTGGCCCGAAAGCTGCCGCAGGTGTGCCCCTCATCCCCATGCGCAGCATCGCGGTGGATCGCCATCTGCACACTTTCGGTTTGCCCTTTTGGCTGCAAACAAGCTTGCCTGATGCGACCGGAGAGGCTAAACCCTTCAGGCAAATGGTATTTGCCCATGATACAGGCTCTGCAATCAAAGGCGGAGCCCGGGGCGATCTGTTTGTCGGAACCGGAGCTGAAGCCGGGGCCTGCGCAGGAAGGCTTCAGCAAGACACCCATTTTATATGCCTGATGCCAAAGCCTGTTGTTGAGCAACGAGAGGAGGAATGAATGGCTCGAAAACCACCTCTCAGCCGCAAGGATGTCAAGCTCTGGCAAAAGGTGGCCGCGACCGTCAAACCCCTCGAAGGCCGATCTGCCGAACTCAGGGCCCTGATAGAAACGATCGACAGCCACCAGCGCCTTGAAAAGGCCAATCAGCCCGATGCCAAACATCCGGTACAGCGCCGGGCCAGCGATGCCGAACTCAAGGCTCTCAAGGAAGCAGGCATTCGCGGTAGAGGCATGGCAAAACCGAAAGGCACCCTTCCGCTTGCTGCTATTGATCGCAAGGAGAAAAAACGGATCGTTCAGGGCCGTCTTGCCATTGATGCGCGTCTCGATTTGCATGGCATGACGCAGAAAGAAGCCCATGCCGCCCTGTTCGGCTTTCTGCGCAGTTGCCACCAGAGCAATCACAAGCATCTATTGGTGATCACCGGCAAGGGCAGCCGCGGCGAGCGGGAAACCTATTCCATCGGACAGGAAAAGGGCGTGCTGCGGCGTGTCGTTCCAAAATGGCTTTCCGAGCCGGATATCCGCTCGATCATTGTTGGCTTCGAGGAGGCCCATCCGACCCTCGGCGGTGCTGGTGCCTTGCACATACGTCTTAGAAGGCGTAACAAAATCTGATAGGAATGAGCCAAAGCCAGCCTTTGGCTTGATAAATCACAAGATCAAGATACGGAAAACAGGGATCTGGGCCATGACCCCATTCGGTGCGAAATTGCGGCGCATGCGCAAGGAGCGCAATATCACGCTCAAGGAGATGGCGGATCGGCTGGATATTTCCAGTGCCTATCTGTCAGCGCTTGAGCATGGCAAGCGCGGCAAGCCGACCTGGTTTCTCATTCAGCGCATCATCGCCTATTTCAACATCATCTGGGATGAAGCAGAAGAATTGCAGCGTCTGGCCGAGATTTCAGACCCGAATCCAACCATCCGCACTGCAGGTCTCGATCCGCGCGCAACGGAACTGGCCAATCTGCTGGCCGAACGCATCGATCAGATTTCCAAGGAAAGTCTGGAAGCCCTGATCCTGCAGGTGCGCTCCGCTTCCTCCCGTGGCCGCGGCATGGGAACGCCGGATTTCAGGGATCAGACCTGACGGCCCCTTTACGCATTACGGCATAAGAAAAAGGGCATCCCGATGGAATGCCCTTTTATATTTTGTATTTAATATCAGATATTTAGAGTATATAGCGGCTGAGGTCGGTATTCTTGGCCAACTCACCCACATGCTCGCGTACAAAGCTGCCGCTGATCTCGATGCTATCGCCGCTGCGATCTGGCGCTTCGAAAGAAATATCTTCCAGAATCTTCTCCATCACGGTTTGCAGGCGACGGGCACCGATATTTTCCACCGTGCTGTTCAGCTCCACTGCAATGTCGGCGATGGTTTCAATCGCATCGCTGGTAAAGGAGAGGGTCACATTCTCTGTGGCCATCAGGGCCGAATATTGCTTTGGCAGATTGGCTTCCGTATCGGTCAGAATGGCCTTGAAATCTTCTCTTGTAAGGGCGCGCAATTCGACACGGATCGGCAAGCGCCCCTGCAATTCGGGCAGCAGGTCTGACGGCTTGGAAACATGGAAGGCGCCAGAGGCAATGAACAGGATATGGTCGGTCTTGACCGGTCCATATTTGGTCGTCACCGTCGTGCCTTCAATCAGCGGCAGCAAGTCGCGCTGGACACCTTCGCGGGAGACGTCAGCCCCGCCCTTTCCTTCACGGGCGCAGATCTTGTCGATCTCGTCAAGGAAGACAATGCCGCTATTCTCCACCAGTGAAATCGACTCCGAAATGATCTTGTCTTCATCCAGAAGCTTGTCGGATTCTTCGGTAATCAGCAGCTCATAGGAATCCTTGACCTTGACTTTGCGTTGCTTGGTGCGGCCGCCAAAGGCCTTGCCGAACATGTCCGAGAGATTCATCACGCCCATCGAGCCGCCCGGCATGCCCGGAATTTCGAAGGAAGACATCGGTGAACTGGTGTCTTTCACTTCAATCTCGATTTCCTTGTCATCCAGCAGACCGTCGCGCAGCTTCTTGCGGAAGCTGTCTCTCGTCGAAGGGCCTGCTCCCGGTCCGACCAGAGCATCCAGCACCCGATCCTCGGCAGCGCCATGGGCGGCAGCCTTGACATCCTTGCGGCTCTTTTCTCGCGTCAGGGCAATGCCGCTCTCGATAAGATCACGCACGATCTGGTCAACATCCCGGCCGACATAGCCGACTTCGGTAAATTTCGTGGCCTCTACCTTGATGAAGGGGGCATTGGCCAGCTTGGCCAGACGGCGGGAAATTTCAGTCTTGCCAACGCCCGTTGGCCCGATCATCAGGATATTTTTCGGCAGCACCTCTTCCCTGAGATCGTCATCGAGCTGTTGCCTGCGCCAGCGATTTCTAAGAGCGATTGCCACGGCCCGCTTGGCGTCTTTCTGCCCGACAATGAAGCGATCCAGCTCGGAAACAATTTCGCGGGGGGAAAAATCGGTCATCTTTTATATCTCCTGAAAGGTCCGGACCATGAACAAAGTCGGACCATTCTTTTTATCGACCTGTCTCAAACGGATGAAACCGGCCTTTTCATAGGCTCTGATTGCGAAAAGGTTGGAAGGATCCGGGTCAACCAGAACAGCGGGTGTTCCTTCACAAAAGAGCTTTGTTATGATCAATTTCAAAAAGCGGGGACCAAGACCGATCCCGACTTTGTCTTCAGGGCCGATGAACTGATCCAGCCCGATTGTGCCCACAGGGCATTCAATAGGAACATTATCCTCATTCCGGTCAACATCAAGCTCGCAAAGCTGCATATAGGCAAAGGCGCTTTCGTCAAGACAAACCATAAGCGGTGTGACAGCGTCATCACCCATATGCCTTTCAATCGAACTGATGGCCTTTTCCGCCGGATCCCACCATTTTGCAACATGTGGCTTTGATAACCAGTCATGGAGCAAGGGCAGATCCGGTTTCTCAACCGGACGAAAACCGATGTTACCCCTATTTGGCATCCAGAATTTCAACAGTCAGATTGTCATTGGTGTAGATGCAGATCTCGGCAGCAATGGCCATGGCCTTGCGGGCAATCGTTTCGGCATCCATGTCCGTTTCCATCAGGGCACGCGCTGCAGCCAGCGCGTAATTGCCACCGGATCCGATGGCGGTCACACCATTTTCCGGCTCCAGAACATCGCCCGTGCCAGTCAGAACAAGCGAGACATCCTTGTCGGCCACGATCATCATCGCTTCAAGGCGGCGCAGATAGCGGTCCGTGCGCCAGTCCTTGGCCATATCGACACAGGCCCGCGTCAATTGATCGGGATATTGTTCCAGCTTTGCCTCGAGGCGCTCAAACAACGTGAAGGCATCGGCCGTAGCTCCCGCAAAGCCGGAAATCACATTGCCCCTGCCCAATGGCCGCACCTTTCGGGCATTGCCCTTGATGACCGTGTTGCCCAGGCTGACCTGACCGTCGCCAGCGATCACCACCTTGCCATCCTTGCGAACCGAAAGAATGGTGGTCCCGCGCCAGCCGGGGAAAGCCGAATTATTGTTAGACTGTTCTGTCATGAAAAAATTTATCCATCATTCTGCCCATTCATCATGAGCCATATGGGTAAGCGGATCATCTATCTGATATCCGCTTCAGTTTAACCAGATGTAAGCATCGCTCTGCGATTTTCAATCTCGCTTTGAATGAAACCGAAATGCAAGGCTTTTGCGTCCATTTGTGCCATATAGGGCAGCTTTCGTTGGCATTCCGTCAACAAAGGCGCTAAAAGCGGAATTATTGACCCTTTCCAGTTGCATTTTGCGCCCTGCGCCCTATGGATTTGTCTACGGCGCCCTGATACATAACGTTGGAATGAACCAAGCCAAGGATTGCTTTCATGCGCACAGCATCGATCACCCGCAAGACCAATGAAACCGATATCTCGCTTTCCATCAATCTGGATGGAACAGGAAGCTATTCTATTGATACCGGTGTTGGATTTCTCGACCATATGATTGATCAGCTGTCGCGCCATTCCCTCATTGACATGACCATCAAGGCCAAAGGTGATTTGCATATCGATGCTCATCACACCGCTGAGGATATCGGCATCGCCCTTGGGCAGGCTTTCAAGCAGGCGCTTGGCGACAAGAAGGGCATCGCCCGCTATGCCGATGTGCATCTGCCGATGGACGAGGTCATGACGCGGGCGGCGGTTGATGTGTCCGGTCGTCCCTATCTGGTCTGGGATGTCACCTTCAGCCGTGACAAGGTGGGTGATTTCGATACCGAACTGTTTGAGGAATTTTTCCATGCATTCGCTCAGAATGCCGGAATTACCCTCCATATCGCCAATCTTTACGGAACCAACAACCACCATATCGCAGAGAGCTGTTTCAAGGCCGTGGCGCGTGTTTTGCGCATGGCCGTTGAAGTGGACCCGCGACAGGCGGATCGCGTACCGTCGACCAAGGGAACCTTGAACGGATGATGGTCTGACAGCAATGAATCTGTCAGCCAATGAAACCGTCCGCCAACGAATCAGGGCAAGGTAATGGCTTCCTATACGATCTATGAAAAACCGGGGCTTTCGCTTGAAGAGACCATTGAAAGCGCGGTCATGGTGAGAAATCATTATTCGACGCTGGCTTTTTTCCTGCCAGCGCTCTGGATGATTTTCAAGCGCTTGTGGTGGGTGTTGCTCGGCTATTGCCTGTTCATGATTCCGCTCTGGTCGCTCTATGGCACTCTGCCGCTCTGGTCCGAGATGCTCATCAGTCTGTTCATCAGCGCCCTGATCAGCGTGGAAGCGCCCACTCTGATTGGTTGGCAGCTGGAAAGAAAGGGCTATCTCGAAGTGGTGACCCTTTATGCCGAAGATCTGGATCATTGCGAGCATCGCTATATTGCCTTCAAGCTTGATGCCGCCGACAAAGGCGAGACCATAAAACCGGCATCCCGCAATAGGGACGGGCTGGCGCACCAAAAAGGATTGAAGCGTTTTGCAGCCGCCGAGCTGACCGACAGGAAGAGCCCGGGCCCGGTTCTCGGCCTGTTTCCGACGCCAGACCCTTCCCAGGAGACCAAGTAAATGCGCATTGCAATCATTGATTATGGCTCGGGCAATCTGTGCTCGGCAGCCAAGGCATTTGAGCGAGCTGCAAGGGAAAGCGGCTTACAGGCCGAGATTCTGGTGACATCCGATCCTGAAGCGGTGCGTTCTGCCGGTCACATCATTCTGCCCGGTGTCGGGGCCTATGCCGATTGCCGGGCCGGGCTTGATGCGGTTGATGGCATGGTTGAAGCCTTGAATGAGGCCGTGATCACGGAGGGCAAGCCTTTCCTCGGCATCTGTGTCGGTCTTCAGCTGCTGGCCAGCCGTGGCCTTGAATATAGGATAACCGAGGGTCTTGGCTGGATCCCGGGCGATGTCGTCTCGCTGGAACCATCCGATCCGAGCCTCAAGATCCCGCATATGGGCTGGAACACCGTAGAACTGGTCAGGGACCATCCTGTCTGGCAGGGCATTCCCACCGGTCCTGATGGGCTGCATGCCTATTTCGTCCATTCCTATCATCTCAAGGCGGCCAATCCCGACCATGTGCTGGCAACGGCAGACTATGCGCAAACCGTGACCGCCTGCGTTGGCCGTGACAATATCATCGGAACCCAGTTCCACCCGGAAAAGAGCCAGAAACTGGGGCTTGCCCTGATCGCCAATTTCCTCAAATGGAGGCCGTAAATGATCATTTTTCCCGCTATCGATCTGAAGGAT
Organism: uncultured Cohaesibacter sp.; assembly: GCF_963676275.1. Classification (NCBI taxonomy): domain Bacteria; kingdom Pseudomonadati; phylum Pseudomonadota; class Alphaproteobacteria; order Hyphomicrobiales; family Cohaesibacteraceae; genus Cohaesibacter; species uncultured Cohaesibacter sp. The sequence continues at coordinate 4,897,754 of NZ_OY781091.1, forward strand.
GGTCAATGCGTGCGCCTCAAGCTGGGCGATATGGATCAGGCCACCATTTTCAACAATGATCCCGGTGATCAGGCCCGCCGCTTTCAGGATCAGGGCTTTGAATGGCTGCATGTGGTTGATCTCAACGGTGCCTTTGCCGGTAAATCGGAAAATACCGCAGCGGTTGACAGCATCCTGAGCCATACCACCAATCCGGTGCAGCTGGGGGGTGGCATTCGCGACCTTGCCGGCATCGGCCATTGGCTGGAAAAGGGCATCAGCCGCGTCATTCTGGGAACCGTTGCCGTGCGTGACCCCGCGCTGGTCAAACAGGCTTGCAAAGAATTTCCCGGCCACATTGCCGTGGGCATTGATGCCAAGGGCGGCAAGGTTGCCGTTGAAGGCTGGGCCGAAACGTCCGAATTGACCATTATCGATCTGGCCAGACAGTTCGAAGATGCCGGTGTTGCTGCCATCATCTATACCGATATTGATCGCGACGGCATATTGAAGGGCCTCAATATCCCCTCGACGCTGGAACTGGCCAATGCAACCTCCATTCCCGTCATCGCTTCGGGTGGTCTGGCCTCGATTGATGATGTCAAGCGCCTGCTTGAGCCTGATTGCGCCATTCTGGAAGGCGCGATCACCGGTCGCGCCCTTTATGACGGGCGTCTTGATCCCGATGAGGCCCTTGGCCTGATTGCCGCGGCAAAAGCTGCCAGCAAAGCCGCAGGAGAAAAAGAATGCTGAAAGCCCGTGTCATTCCCTGCCTTGATGTGAAGGATGGTCGCGTCGTCAAGGGCGTCAATTTCGTTGATCTGAAGGATGCCGGTGACCCGGTGGAAAGCGCCAAGGCCTATGACGCCGCCGGTGCCGACGAGCTTTGCTTTCTGGACATCACCGCCAGCCACGAGAACAGGGGTACCATTCTGGATGTGGTGCGCCGCACCGCCGAGGAATGCTTCATGCCGGTGACCGTCGGTGGCGGTATCCGCACCACAGACAATATCCGAGATCTGCTCAAGGCCGGAGCCGACAAGGTGTCGATCAACACCGCCGCCGTGCTGCGCCGGGAGTTTATCCGGGAAGCGTCGGAGAAATTCGGCGCCCAATGCATTGTTGCTTCCGTTGATGCCAAGCGCGTCAGCAAGGAGGGCGAGCCGCTCAAATGGGAAATCTTCACCCATGGTGGCCGCACGCCAACCGGCATCGACGCCATCGAATATGCTCAGGAAGTGGTTGATCTGGGCGCGGGAGAAATCCTGCTTACCTCGATGGATCGCGATGGCACCAAAATTGGTTTCGATATCGATCTGACCCGCAGGATCGCAGATATGCTGACGGTTCCTGTGATTGCGTCGGGCGGAGTTGGCACCCTTGATCATCTGGTCGAAGGGGTGCGCGATGGCCACGCCACCGCGGTTCTGGCTGCCTCCATCTTCCATTTTGGCGAATTCTCTATTCAGCAAGCCAAGGAACATATGGTCAAGGCAGGCATCCCGATGCGGATGGATATGGGCAAATAGACAGGGCCGAAAGAGCCGTCATAAGACATAAGCATTGCTGGCGCACTCCTGACAAAGCGTGCCTTGCTTTGCAGAAAAGGAAAAACCGTGACAAACTTTACGCTCAATGATCTAGAGGCCATCATCGCCAAACGCGCTACCTCGGGCGATCCGAAATCCTATACCCGCAAGCTGATGGGCAAGGGCGTGGGCAAATGCGCCCAGAAAATGGGTGAGGAAGCCGTCGAAGCCGTAATTGCCTCGGTCAAGGGCGACAAGGCGGAGCTGACAGCCGAAACCGCAGATCTGCTCTATCACCTGCTGGTGGTGCTGAGAATTTCCGATGTGCCCCTTTCAGACGTGATGAAAGAGCTTGCCAGTCGCACGGGCCAGACCGGTCTTGAGGAAAAGGCCTCGCGCTCTGCGGACTAAAGTCTATTGGAATGGTCCTTTTATACGGGTTCGCAGGTGCAAAAAAGCCTGTAGACATTGAGCTTGATCAAGCCGTTGCCAACTTTCTATCGCTAGGGTGCCCGCGCTTGCCTTGCGCACTGTTCCGGTATCGGAGCCATACACCGGACATTTTGCGCAGGCAGAAGCAGGAGGAGCATGCAACGGGAAATCGACGGTCGGTCGATCAAAAAGGCTCCGAGGATTAACAATGAAGCAAACGGTAACCCGGCAACTGTCCCCCTACAGGGTTTTTACCAGCGATGAATGGGCAACCCTGCGTGCAGATACACCGCTGACCCTGACCAAGCCCGATCTTGAGAAAATCAAGAGTCTGAATGACCCGATTTCTCTCAGGGAAGTGGAGGAAATCTATCTCCCGCTCTCAAGGCTGCTAAGCTATTATGTCGAATTTGCCAAAGGTCTCAACAATGCGACGCAGCATTTTCTGGGTACCAATGAGCCAAAGACGCCCTTCATCATCGGCATTGCCGGTTCGGTTTCCGTTGGCAAATCCACCACGGCGCGCCTGCTGCAAACCCTTCTGAGCCGCTGGCCAGCCAGCCCGAAGGTGGATCTGGTGACCACCGATGGCTTTTTGCTGCCAAATGCTGTGCTGGAAGCTGAAGGCCTGATGCGTCGCAAGGGCTTTCCTGAGAGCTATGATCGCACGGCCCTGATCGAATTCCTGACAGATATCAAGGCAGGCAAGCGCAATGTCCGTGCACCGGTCTATTCCCACTTCTATTATGATGTGATGTCGACCGAAGCCCAGATCATCGATCAGCCCGATATCCTGATTCTGGAAGGCCTCAACGTGTTGCAGACCAGCATCCTGCCAACCGATGCCAAGGATATTCCCTTCGTCTCCGATTTCTTTGATTTCTCGGTCTATATCGATGCCGACGAGGATATGCTGCACCAATGGTATCTGGAACGCTTCTCACGCTTGCGCGAGACCGCCTTTCGCGATCCGGGCTCCTATTTTCATCGCTATTCACTGATTGATGAATCCGAAGCCGTCTCGATCGCCAATGATCTTTGGAGTTCCATCAACCTGGTCAATCTGAGGGAGAATATCTTCCCCACAAGACCGCGCGCCGATCTGGTCCTGCGCAAGGAAGACGGCCATGCGATCACGACCGTGATGCTGCGCAAGCTATAAAATCCGCGATCGGATCGAGACCAAAATAAAAGGCGGCCTGTTGAGCCGCCTTTTTCTATTGAAATATTCGGTCGCTATCAGGCCACTTGCATAGATGAGGCCCGACTGGCTTGCCTGAAGCCGTTACAGCAGCTGGCCCTGCTCGGCGGCATGTCTGAGATCATGCTCAGGACGGGGCCCGACATGCTGGATGACTTCCGAGGCACAGAAATTGCCCAGCATCGCGCATTTTTCCAGATGCATGTCCTGAGCCAGACCGAAGAGGAAACCGGCAGCATAGAGATCACCGGCACCGGTGGTATCCACCAATTCCCGCACCGAGCAGGCTGCCACATGATGGGTCTGGTTGCCGGAAATGGCAACAGAGCCCTCCCCACCCAAGGTCACTGCCGAAAGGCTGGTATCGCGGCGCAAGGCATTGAGTGCCGTTGCCCGGTCTGATGTCTGATACAGGGCCTTGACCTCGGATTCATTGGCAAACACGATATCGACCTGACCGGACTGGATCAGTTCGAGAAATTCCTCGCGAAACCGGTCAACGCAGAAACTGTCGGACAGCGTGATGGAAACCTTGCGTCCGGCCTCATGGGCGACCCGGGCTGCCTTGCGGAAGGCATTCTTGGCATTTTCCTTGTCCCAGAGATAGCCTTCCATATAGAGAATGCCGCTCTCCCTGACCACCGCTTCATCAATATCCTGCTCGGTCAGCTCGCTGCAGGCCCCCAGATAGGTATTCATGGTCCGTTCGCCATCAGGGGAAATCAGCACCATGCAACGGGCAGTCGGATTGCCGCCAACAAGGGGCCTTGTTTCAAAATGGGCACCGAGCGAGCGCATGTCATGGGCGAAGATCTCACCCAGCTGGTCATTGGCAACCTTGCCGAAATAGGCAGCCTTGCCGCCAAGGCTGGTAAAACCGAAAATGGTGTTGCCAGCGCTGCCGCCCGAGGATTCGATACCCGCACCCATTTTGGCGTAAAGATATTCGGCCCGCTCGGTATCGATCAGATTCATCGAGCCTTTATGCAGGCCCTCCTCGACCAGAAAGTCATCTTCAACCCGCGCAAGTACATCGACAATCGCATTGCCAATTCCCAGAACGTCAAAACGTGGTGCAGTCATTTTTTTCTCCCGCCATGGAATATCCTGATCAAATCCGACAGTTGCGGCTTGTTGATGTTAGCTGAAAAACCTGGCGTATCTCTTTTCGCTACTATGTTGGCCGCAGTATAGGAAGACAAAGCGCCATGACAACCGGCAAATCCGTTGCAATCCTCTTGTATAAGCGCTTATGCCCGCCTATGTGAAACAGGATTGCTTTCAAACCTCTTAAAGAGAATTATAGTCATGTTGTCTCCGGCCTTTCTGGCGCTTAATCAGCTTTTCTCCAAACCTTTCCGCACCGTGCTCTGGAAAATGTTGGGCATTACCCTGCTTTTGCTGCTGCTGGTCGGCATCGCCATGCAGACGGGGCTGGAATATCTGCTGAGCATGGAATCCTTCCTGCCCGGCTGGGCTGAAACCGCCGCCAGCATATTGGCCGGTCTGGGGCTTTTCTTCGGCCTCGGTTTTCTGATCATCCCGGTATCCGCCGTCGTTGCCGGTCTTTTTCTCGACGAGGTTTGCTCGACTGTTGAAGAGACCCATTATCCCCATGAAGGAACCGGACGCGATCTGCCGATGATAGAAGCGATTGTCCAGACCATTCGCTTCCTCGGGGTCGTCATCGGGGTCAACCTGCTGGTTCTGATCCTCATTCCCTTTCTGGGGCTTGGGGTTCCGCTGTTTTTCGTCGCCAACGGCTATCTGCTGGGCCGGGAATATTTCGAGCAGGCGGCTCTGCGCTTCAGGAGCCGACAGGAAGTCAGGGAGCTTCGCTCTCGTCACGGGGCCAAGATCTTTCTCTCCGGCCTGTTGATTTCGGTCTTTGTGGCCATACCCTTTCTCAACCTGCTGACACCCCTCTTTGCAACGGCCTATATGGTCCATGTCTATAAATGGGTAACAGGCTCAAAGCCGTCCCGCATCGAGCCAGCGACCATCTGATTGCACCGCTTCTGTCTTTATAAAAAGCCGCCATTTGCAAAGGGGCGGCTTTTTTCATGCCCGACAGGCGATCTGATCCGGCATCTAGGCGCCAAATTCCCCCGTCTTGTCCGGGGAACTCTGCTTATTCTCGTAAGCATCCAGCTCCACGATGGCGGCGGGCACCGAATAGGTCTTTTCCTTGTAGCGGCAAAGATCGGCAACGATGCATTTCTGGCAATCCGGTTTGCGCGCCTTGCAAACATAGCGCCCATGCAGGATCAGCCAGTGATGGGAATGGCGGATATAGGGCTCGGGAATGACCTTCTCCAGCGCCAGCTCCACCTCGTCCACCGTTTTCCCCGGAGCCAGTTCCAGCCGGTTGGCAAGGCGGAATATATGGGTGTCGACCGCGATGGTCGGTTGTCCGAAATAGATATTGAGCACCACATTGGCCGTCTTGCGGCCAACGCCGGGCAGGCTGACCAGTGCGTCGCGATCATCGGGAACCTCTCCGCCGAATTGGTCGATCAGCTTCTGGCTGAGCAGAATGACATTCTTGGCCTTGTTGCGATAAAGCCCGATGGTCTTGATATAGTCCTCAAGCGTTTCCTGCCCCAGCGCCACCATCTTTTCCGGCGTGTCGGCTATGGCAAAGAGCGGACCGGTGGCCTTGTTGACGCTGACATCGGTGGCCTGAGCGGAAAGCACCACCGCGACGAGCAGCGTATAGGCGCTGGAATAGTCCAGCTCGCCGCGCGGATTGGGCCGTTGACGGGAAAAGCGGTCAAACAGCGCCTCGATATCCTCTTTGGGCATCTTGCTCCATTTGCGGCGGCGGGAAGGTTTTTTGCCCCTTGCTGCGGCTTTGCCGGCTGCTTTTGGCTTGCTTGTGGAAGCTGCGGCCTCTTTCTCGCTCACATTGGTCCCCTTTGTTGCTGTTGCCCGGCAGTCGGTCCCCTGCCCTTGGTTGCTGTCCATCTGCTTCTGTTAAGCACTTTATCGGCTTCTTGACGCAATGAGACAAGATCTAAGTGAAAAGCAAGTTTCGGGTGGTTGAAACGGCCCGCTCCGGTTAGCATCAGGCAACAGCACAGATCGGGATGACACCATGGCCCCCAAACAGACATCACCTGCGCATTTGCTTCTGGATGGCGAATGCCCCATCCTCACGGATGCCCAAAAGAGCCCCGAAGACAGACAGGACGCCTTGCGGGATTATGATACCATTCGCCGCTCGATTGAATATCTCACTGATCACTGGCGCGACCAGCCCGGTCTTGAAAGACTGTCCGATCATATCGGCCTGTCGCCGCATCATCTCCAGCGCCTGTTCACCCGCTGGACGGGCGGCCTCTCGCCCAAGGGCTTCATTCAGGCGGTCACTCTCGACAATGCCAAGAAGATGCTGGATCAATCCGCCTCCGTAATGGAAGCTGCCTTTGAAGTCGGCCTTTCCGGTTCCTCTCGCCTGCATGATCTGTTTGTTACCCATGAGGCGATCACGCCGGGCGCCTACAAGGCCAAGGGGCTCGGTCTCACCATATTCTATGCCTTTCATCCAAGCCCCTTTGGCAAGGCTCTTGTGATGGTCACCGAGCATGGTCTTGCCGGTCTAGCCTTTGCCGATCCGGGCGAGGAGCAGACGGCGCTGGAAGACATGTATGGCCGCTGGCCCAACGCGAGCTACAGGCTGGATGAAGAGGCCACACGCAGCTATGCGGGCCATATTTTCACCCCCGATGCATGGCAGCAGGAACAGCCCTTGCGGATCACGCTGATCGGCACGGATTTCGAGATACGGGTCTGGGAGATGCTGTTGAAAATCCCGCTCGGCTCCATGACCACCTATTCGGCGATCGCCCGCCATATGGGCAATCCCAAGGCGTCGCGCGCTGTGGGCACGGCGGTGGGAAAGAATCCGATCAGCTTTGTTGTGCCCTGCCATCGGGTTCTGGGCAAGGGCGGCTCGATATGCGGCTATCACTGGGGCCTGACGCGCAAACGCGCCATTCTCGGCTGGGAACAGGGCCATGTCGCTGGTAATGGCTAGCGATTGCCAGCGGTCGCCGGATCGTCGGCCACAAAAAAGGGTGGCCGGAGCCACCCTCTCAGAATTCTTCAAAGAAGACAGCAATCAACCAAGGATTTCCTTGGAGGCGATGGTGGTGTCTGCATTGAATTTGTAGACGATCGGAACACCGGTGCCCAGATTGACTTCAAGAATTTCTTCCTTGGTCAGACGGTCCAGAACCATCACGATGGAGCGCAGGGAGTTGCCATGAGCTGCGCAAAGCACAGACTTGCCAGCCATGACCTGCGGCAGGATGTCGGTGATGAAGTAAGGCAGCGTGCGGGCTGCGGTGTCCTTCAGGCTTTCGCCGCCCGGAGGAGGAACGTCGTAAGAACGGCGCCAGATGTGAACCTGTTCCTCGCCCCATTTCTTGCGGGCGTCATCCTTGTTCAGACCAGACAGGTCGCCATAATCGCGTTCATTCAGAGCCAGATCGCGATAGGTGGTCAGGTCGGACTGGCCAACGCCATCAAGAATATGCTGGCAGGTTTTCTGCGCGCGCTGCAGATCGGACGTAAAGGCCACGTCGAATTTCATGCCCAGATCATTCAGCTTCTTACCAGCGGCAATGGCTTCAGCAGTGCCTTGCTCGGTAAGGTCAGGGTCTTTCCAGCCGGTGAAAAGGTTTTTCAGATTCCAATCGCTCTGGCCATGACGTGCCAGCACTAGTGTCCGTTCCATCGGATTCACTCCTTCACTGCAAATTGAAGCACTTCACTGTTGGTCTGAGCCACAGATTGGACAGGAAAGTGCCCTGTTTAATCGGTTTGCAGCATTTCCCGCGACGGTTTGCGCGAGAATTGCCCTTCTTGCGGTTTCAAACTCCAGCCATGCGGCGGCTCTGTTCAATTCAGTCCCAGAACATCCATCATGGAGTAAAAGCCAACGGGTTTGTCTTTTGCCCATAATGCAGCCTTGACGGCACCACGGGCAAAAATGGAGCGATCCTGGGCCTTATGCGTGAGCTCGATGCGCTCGCCTTCCCCTGCCAGGATCACACTATGCTCGCCAACCACGGAACCGCCACGCAGGGTGGCAAATCCAATGCTGCCCCTTTCCCGGGCCCCGGTCATGCCTTCGCGGGACATGACGGCATTGGCGTGCAAATCGATGCCGCGTCCACGCGCAGCAGCCTCGCCAAGCAGAAGAGCCGTGCCGGAGGGCGCGTCCACCTTGTGCTTGTGATGCATTTCAAGAATTTCCAGATCGAAGTCCGCGTCCAGTGCTTTGGCTGCCTGCTCGATCAGTTTCGAGAGCAGATTGACCCCGAGGCTCATATTGCCCGAGCGGACCATGGTTGCGCCACTTTCGGCAATAGCCTTGAGCTCTGCTTCCTCATCGGGTGTAAAACCGGTGGTGCCGACAATATGGATCTTGCTTTTCGCAGCGGTGATGCGGGCAAAAGCAAGGCTCGCGGCCGGAGCGGTAAAATCAATGAGACCATCTGCTTCGTCAAGCGCTGCATCCAGATCGCTGGAAACGGCGACGTCAAGCGGCTGAAGCCCGGCCAACACACCGGCGTCCATGCCAATGGAGTCAGCGCCTTCCCGTTCGACAGCGCCTGCGACACATACACCCTGCTGTTCGGTAATGGCGGTAATGAGCGCGCGGCCCATTCGCCCCTGAGCACCTACTACAACAAGCCGGATGTCGGTCATAACGCCGTCCCTCCATGAGGTTTGAGAAGGGTGAATTCTTCAGGCTTCCTTCTATGCGGTATATGACCTTAGTGCAAGTCCAATGCTCTCATTTGGCCGCCAATTATCCGTATTGCCTGCAATTTTAAGCAGAGTTTTAAGCAGAAAAGCAATGAAATCCCTTCCAAATCCTGAAATTGCCCGTCATTGGCAGAAATGGCAGCATGGCTGATTTGTCCCAGATCAATAATGGCGGTCAACAAGACTGGATATCCGGATCGTTCCCGGCTTATTGATTCATCAATGTATAAAAAATTGAATGACTCTGCTGGTTATGACAATGAATTGTTAAATACGATAAAACGCAAGTTGATTATTTAGAAGATAGGAATATTCGGAAAATTAGACTCTTCGATTCAAAGGTGAAATTGAAATAAAAATCTTAATATCCAGAATAGAAGGCAGTATCAGTAATCAATTCACAACCAAGACTCTGCGCCGGAACTGTACAACTATATCGAGATTGTAAAGCATAAATAATCCGGGAATATCAAAATAAAAATTTTTCCATGACTCTATTTTATGAATCGCCATTCATGACATTCTCATGATATAGGTCCATTAATAGAAAATTAACAATTGAATTGATTTTTCATTTCTTTAAACCGTGAGTATAGCCATGCGTTATCAATCCGCATACCGGTATCCCGGTGCAGACCATATTGATCGTGAGTGCTTCAAGGACAAAGCCTCCGCTGGCCGGGATCTGAAGGCAAGTAAATCTCAGCCGGTCAAGTTGATAGATATCGTCAAATTCGCCTTGATGCTGGTTGGTCTCGCTCTCTTCATTGTCGGCATCGCGCATTATTTCACGGCTCAGGACATCAAATCCTGGCATCAGAAGGAAGTGACGATCACCCGTGCCGATGTGGTGCGCCTGCCAGTTGCTGATGGCACTCCGGTTTTTACCGCGCAGGTGGAATATGAATTTGTCCATAATGGCGAACTGATAAGCGGCAATAAGCTGTCTCTCACCAAAATTCGTTCCAAATCTCCCGGCGTGGTGAAAAAGGAAATTGCGGCCTACTGGGAAGGGCGCACTGTTCTGGCCCATGTCAATCCGCAGCAAAGCGATGAGACTTTCCTCAAATCCAATCCTCTGGCCTATATTTTCTGGCTGATTGCTCCGGGACTGGTGCTGATGTTCGCGAGCCTGCTTATTTCCCAGATTCAATATCGCCGCAGAATGAAGCTGCAGCGCAAGGCATGGCGGTTTGGTGAATTCAACGCACTTGTGCCCCAGCCGGTCGAAAGCCGAAAGCGCTAACCGGTCCGAGCCCATCATGCCAGATCGTGACGCATGGCACATCTGGTCTGTGCCTTTGCGCCAGCGGCAATTTCCTTTTGCAGGATTGTCTCCAGCGCTGGATCGTCTTTAAGGCTTTGAAGGATTGAAAAGCCTTCGCTGCGATAAAAGGCTGCGTTCCATGCGATGTCTGAATAGGTCGTCAGCGTGACATTGTGAAAAGCCTTTTGCCGCGCAAAAGCAAGAATATGCCGCAACAGCGAACGCCCTATGCCCCTGTGCTGATGATCCGCATGCACTGACAATTCATGCAGATGCAAGCCCTTGCCCAATGGCGCAACCAGAGCAAATCCCACCATAATCGAGCAGCATGCAGCAAGACTGCCAGCCTCGTCTGCCTTCACTTCGGCCACGAAAACCGGATGCTTCTTGGCAAAATGCACCTCATGGGCCTTGCGTGAAATGGGCGGGCCAACTGCCAGCTCCGGATAGGCTGTTGCGCGGAAAAGCGAAGCGGCCGAAATCTCGATCGCCTGAAGCGTCGGGATATCCTCAATGCTGGCAAGCCTTATGGCTACAGGATGGTTGCACATCGCTCAAGGCCGATAAAAAAGAGATAAAAAAGAGATAAAAACAGAGATTTGAAACGGAGGCGAAATGAATATTGTCCTTTGCCTCCGTCCCAATTGTTCAGCCCGCTTATGAAAGGGCCGCCTCGATATCCGCGACAATGGAGCGCGCCATCTCCCTGCGATTGCTTGCGGTCAGTACGGGCCGTCCAACCACCAGATAATCCGCCCCTGCGGCCATCGCCATTTTCGGTGTCATGACGCGCTTCTGGTCACCAACATCGGTTCCCTCAGGGCGAATGCCGGGCGTCACGATGGCCATATCAGGGCCGACAATGGCCCGCATGGCGCTCGCCTCATGCGCTGAACAGACAATGCCGTCCATGCCTGCCGCGCGCGCGTCGGCAGCCCGCTGTGCAACCAGTTCGCCAGCCGAAAACCGATAGCCTGCATCATTGAGATCGGCGTCATCCATGCTTGTCAGAACCGTAACGCCCAGCAGATTGAGGCCGCTTTTCCCCCGGCCGGCAACCGCTGCCCGCATGGCCTTGGGATAGGCATGAATGGTCAGGAATTTCGCGCCCAAAGTCGAAATGGAAGCAACACCCTTCTCGACCGTATTGTCGATATCGAGCAATTTGAGATCCATGAAGATATCCTTGCCTTCACTGATCAGCTCGCGGGCAAGATCAAATCCACCGGCATAGCCGAGCTGATAGCCGATCTTGTAGAAGGAAACACTGTCGCCGAGATCCGTCACGATGTCCCGGGCTTCCGCCACGGAAGGGACATCGAGTGGTACAATCAGGCGATCACGAGGGGAAAGAGACATCTTGGAGGGCTCCTTATGCTAGCGCAGGCTCAGGTCAAATTGGCCAAGCCTTATCACCTCGTTCGCTCAGGGTCCAGATCTCCGATGAGAGTTAATCGCTCAGATCCATTCGAGAGGCTTTTTGCGCTGGCCCATATGGACAAGGCTTTTCGCACAAGCACCCAGAAACATGGAATCGCGGTCATTCTTCAGATTGCCCTTGTCATCAAAGGCTTCATGAGCGGATCCGATGCTCACCTGCTCGGGAATGGTCAATGCCCCCAGCGCTGTGAGAATATCGCGCAAATGGGCCAGCGATCGCACGCCGCCCAGCTTGCCCGGTGATGCGGCTCCGATGGCATAAACAGGGCCGGAAAAGGGATCGCGCTCCTGTGCTGGCACACGGGAGAGCCAGTCAAGGGTATTTTTCAGCAAGGGCGTTACCGAGCCGTTATGCTCCGGGCTGGCAATGAAAATGCCATCATGGGCCGCGATCAGCTTGGAAAGCCTGACGGCATGCTCCGGCAGGCCTTTTTCCGCTTCGTCCTCGATATCGAAAAGCGGCAAGGGATAGTCCACCAGCGACAGATAGGTGACGTCCATTTCCATCAGGCTCAGTTCCTTGGCCATGGCACCGGCCAAAGTCTGGTTGAAACTGCCCGAACGGGTCGAACCGGCAAAGCAAAGAAGTCGAATTTGCTGCATGATGGAGGCCTTCTTCAAGATGGATATCCGGCCATGCCATCAAAAACAGGGCCGTTGCTGAGGGGTATCTCTCCGCTTGCCCTGTTTCTTTGCATAAAAAGAAGAAGACCTCGTAAAGATCCGCAAACCGCCCGCTTAATTCACAGGCCGACGATAGACCCAGACGCGGGCTGGCGGCAGATTGCCCAGAATCCAGTTGCTTGATTCAATGGTGAAATTGCCTTCCTTTTCAGACACGGGAGGCACCAATGCATAGGAAAACTGGATGAAGGGCGCGCCGGGTGCCAGAGCATCAAGGCAAAGCGAAATAAGCCTTTTTCTCATTGCCTTGGGGCGTGAGAAAAGCGGCAGACTGGAAACGACCGCAGCCAGAGGTGCATCGATATGCTTTTGCCGGATGGTTTCGAAATCATAGGCATCGCCCTGCATCACGGCAACACCGGCGAAGCGATCACGCAACATGGAGACAAATTCACCGGAATATTCAACGGCCAATACGCGCTCTGGATCAATGCCATGGCGCAGCACCGCATTGGTGACAACGCCTGTGCCAGGCCCCAGCTCCAGTACCAGTCCGGGCTGTTCGAGAGGCACATAAGAGGCCATCTTGCGCGCAAGCGCCGGGCTGGAAGGAGCTACAGCTCCCACTTTGAGGGGATCATCAAACCAGCGCCGCAAAAAACGGATTTCATCCGGTATGTGATCTTTCAATGAATGATTGCGCAATTGCTTGAGCATGGGATCTCCAAAATCAAAACAACCCAGAGAGGCCTGTTTGCGAGCATATAACCCGCGAAATCGGCAGGACAATAGGCAATGCGAGTTAGCGCATATGGAAAGCCATGCACCGTAAAAAATAGCGAATGGTCAATAATGCATGTAAGAGCAGTTTATGTCAGAGAAAAGGCTCTTGCGAAATTTGTTTATGACAATTGCAGAAAAAACGCCTTGTCCTGATCGTTTGGGCTGCAGATACAAAAAGGGAGACACCTTGACGGGTGTCTCCTCACAATTTCAAGCCATTCGGCTATTCGCTGATTCGCTCGATGAAATCCTTCACCTTGGCAAAGAAGCCCGTGCTGTCGGGATGATTGTCATCACTGGTAAGCGATTCAAATTCCTGTATCAGCTCTCTTTGCCGTTTGGTCAGCTTGCGCGGTGTTTCCACCTCGACCTGAATATACATGTCGCCAAATTGCGGGCTGCGCAAAACCGGCATGCCCTTGCCTCTGAGGCGGAACTGCTTGCCGCTTTGTGTGCCTTCGGGAACCTTGACCCGCGTTTTGCCACCATCGACCGTGGGAACCTCGAACTGGCCACCCAATATTGCCGTTGTCATGGAAATGGGAACGCGGCAGAAAATGTCGGCACCATCGCGCTGGAACAAGTCATGCGGCTTTTGGGTCAGGAAGATATAGAGATCGCCGGCAGGCCCACCCCGCACACCCGCTTCCCCTTCGCCGGAAAGGCGAATGCGTGTGCCATCTTCGATACCGGCAGGAATATTCACCGAAAGATTGCGATTTTCCGTCGTCCGGCCTACGCCGCCGCAGGAATCGCATGGATCATCAATGATTTCACCCCGGCCATGACAGCTCGGACAGGTGCGTTCCACCGTGAAAAAGCCCTGCGTCGCGCGCACCTTGCCCATGCCGCCACATGTCGGGCAGGGTTTGGGGGAGGTGCCCGGCTTGGCACCATTGCCAGAGCAGGATTTGCAGGTGACCGAAGTGGGCACTTCAATCTCTGCGGTCTTGCCATGGTAGGCTTCCTCGAGGGTGATTTCCATATTATAGCGCAGGTCTGCCCCGCGCTCGCGACCGCGTGACCGTCTGCCACCGCCCATCATGTCGCCAAAGATATCTTCGAAAATATCCGACATGGAAGAGCCGAAATCGGAGCCGAATCCCTGCCCCATTCCGCCCTGCTCGAAGGCTGCATGGCCATAGCGATCATAGGCGGCGCGCTTTTCGGGATTTTTCAGAATTTCGTAGGCTTCGTTGATTTCCTTGAAACGGGCTTCAGCATCAGGATCGTTCGGGTTGCGGTCGGGGTGAAACTGCATCGCCTTCTTGCGGAAAGCGCTTTTCAATTCTTTGTCGCCAGCCCCGCGGGAGACCCCGAGCGTTTCGTAATAATCGGCTTTGGACATCTTTGCTTCATCCACCTGTTACTGTGACGGTCTCGCCGTCTGGAGCATGTCTGTGCACGTCATCTGAGCATCAGACATGCATTCCAATCTTCATTGACCTTCTACATGTATCCTTGATCGAAAATAATCAACCCTTTGGAGTGCAACTGTCTTCCCGGCAGAGCAGGATCCCGTCATTTCAAGGAAATGTCATGGCTCGTGCGGTAAAGTGGCTGCTTCCGTCTGGGAACGATGGGTCATAATGGAAAGCCGACGCCCATCAAGACGTCGGCCCTCCTGTTTCGATCCTAAGACAACACACGCGAGCCCTTAGGATTTTTTGTGGTCGTCGTCGTGGACTTCCTCGAAGTCCGCATCAACGATGTCTTCATCCTTCGCAGCATCTGCAGCAGCATCCGCAGCAGCGCGGGCTTCTTCATCAGACTGCTGTGAGGCATACATGGCTTCACCAAGCTTCATGGATGCCTGCGTCATGGCTTCGGTCTTGGCTTTGATGTCTTCCAGATCATCGCCTTCCAGAGCGGTTTTCAGCTCGGCAATGGAAGCTTCGATGGCAGACTTGTCTGCTGCGGAAACCTTGTCGCCATAATCGGCGAGGGATTTCTCACCGGAATGAACAAGAGCTTCGCCCTGGTTCTTGGCTTCAACCAGTTCCTTGCGGACCTTGTCGGCTTCAGCGTTGGCTTCGGCATCCTTGACCATCTTTTCGATCTCGTCGTCAGACAGACCGCCGGATGCACGGATGGAGATTTTCTGCTCCTTGCCGGTGCCCTTGTCCAGAGCCGAAACATTGACGATGCCGTTGGCGTCGATATCGAAGGTCACTTCGATCTGCGGAACGCCGCGTGGTGCCGGTGGAATGCCAACCAGATCGAACTGGCCGAGCATCTTGTTATCGGCAGCCATTTCGCGCTCGCCCTGGAAAACCCGGATCGTCACGGCATTCTGATTGTCATCAGCCGTAGAGAAGACCTGGCTCTTCTTGGTCGGGATAGTCGTGTTGCGGTCGATCAGGCGAGTGAACACACCACCGAGGGTCTCGATGCCGAGGGACAGCGGGGTCACGTCGAGCAGCAGCACGTCCTTGACGTCGCCCTGCAGCACGCCGGCCTGAATGGCAGCACCCATGGCAACCACTTCGTCCGGGTTCACACCCTTGTGTGGTTCCTTGCCGAAGAACTGCTTGACGGCAGCCTGCACCTTCGGCATGCGGGTCATACCACCAACCAGCACGACTTCATCGATCTCGGAAGCGGAAAGACCGGCATCCTTGAGCGCTGATTCGCAAGGCTTGATGGTGCGTTTGATCAGATCATCAACCAGTGCCTCGAATTTCGCGCGGGTCAGCTTCAGGGTCAGATGTTTCGGACCGGAAGCATCAGCGGTGATGTAAGGCAGGTTGATTTCGGTCTGGGTCGAGGAGGAAAGCTCGATCTTGGCTTTTTCGGCAGCTTCCTTGAGGCGCTGCAGAGCCAGATTGTCTCTCTTCAGGTCGATACCGCTATCTTTCTTGAATTCCTCAACCAGATAGTCAACCAGACGCATGTCGAAGTCTTCACCACCAAGGAAGGTATCGCCGTTGGTGGATTTCACTTCAAACACACCGTCGCCGATTTCCAGCACGGACACGTCGAAAGTACCGCCACCAAGGTCATAAACCGCGATGGTCTTGCCATCATTCTTGTCAAGGCCATAGGCCAGAGCCGCAGCGGTTGGCTCGTTGATGATACGCAGCACTTCCATGCCGGCAATCTTGCCTGCATCCTTGGTTGCCTGACGCTGGGCGTCGTTGAAGTAGGCAGGAACCGTGATGACGGCCTGGGTAACTGGCTCACCGAGATAATCTTCAGCGGTTTCCTTCATTTTCTGAAGGATCATCGCAGAGACCTGGGAAGGAGAGTATTTCGTACCCTCGACTTCTACCCATGCGTCGCCATTGTCGCCCTTGACGATCTTGAACGGAACCAGATCCTTGTCCTTGCTGACAGCCGGATCATCATAGCGACGACCGATCAGACGCTTGACCGCGAACAGGGTGTTCAGCGGGTTCGTCACGGCCTGACGCTTTGCAGGCTGACCGGCAAGGCGTTCGCCGTCTTCGGTGAAGGCGATCATCGAAGGTGTTGTACGAGCACCTTCGGCGTTTTCGATGACTTTTGGTTCTTTGCCATCCATGATGGATACGCACGAGTTGGTGGTACCCAAGTCAATACCAATGACTTTGCTCATTTTCTCTTCTCCTTTCGGCAGGCCGGTCAAACCCTTTAAAAGCGGTTATAAGCGCCGATATTTCGGCCCAGCCCCCATGAAGATGCGCAATTGATGCGCGGGTTGGGATTTACATTCATGGCACATATAGGAGCCGTTTACGCGGACTGCAAGGCGCAAATCCAGCATCTTTGAGTGCATTTGCGACCTTTTTTAAAATTGGCACCCCTCATATAGAAGTGAGGCGGAAAAATAAAGAGGGTCAGGCAGGTTAAGGGCAGGTTAAAGCACAACATTCCCCACAACTCTCAGGGCTGGTATATTTCTTCTTTCAAAATGCCTACGTTCGGCTGAAGCAGGAAGGCTTTGCCTCCATAGGCTGCTATGCTTGCATTCGGGATTTTTGATCGATTGATTTTACAGATTTTACGGAGAAGAGATGCGCAGATTTCTGTTGCCTGCGGCCCTGTTCATAATGTTGGGGCTGCCTTCACTGGCCAGCGCCCAGCAAGTCCATACGCCTCCGAAAGGAGATCCGGAGCGATCGACCATTCTCAACGCCGTCCGGCCGATTTTCGATGTGCGTCTGGGCAAGCCGATTGAATTTGTCGTTGGCTGGCTTCGGGTCTATGGTGATTGGGCCTTTGTCGGAGTCAGTCCACAACGTCCCGGCGGTGGGCAGATCGATTCCTATACACTCGCCCCTGAACTTTGGGAGCATCGTGACAATCTATTCACGGTCGCCCTGCTCAAGCATGATTATGAGCAGTGGAATGTGGTGGACTATAGCATCGGACCACTGGATGCCTATTGGCTGGAGCATTCCCTCTATAAACAGTTTCCCAAGGCCTTTCTTCTCGGACAGTGATCATTTGCAAGCAATGATCCTTTGTGAAATGGGGGATGCACATTTGCAATATTTGCCCGACTATCTCGATGAAATCGCCCAAAAGGCGCTGCTGGAAGAAATCCGCGGCCTTGTCGACAGGGCGCCGCTTTTCACGCCCACCATGCCGCGCTGGGGCCGACCCTTTTCGGTGCGCATGAGCAATTGCGGCCCGCTTGGCTGGGTATCGGACAAATCCGGCTATCGCTATCAGCCAACCCATCCTGTGACCGGTGAGCCATGGCCAGCCATGCCGCAAAGCCTGCTTGACCTTTGGGACGCGACCACCGGCTATGAATATCCGCCGCAAGCCTGCCTGATCAATTATTACAGTCCCGATGCAAAGATGGGATTGCATGTGGACAGGGATGAGGAGGATTTCGACGCGCCGATTCTTTCTCTCTCGCTTGGCGATGACGCTCGTTTTCGCCTCGGTGGCAGGGAGCGGAGCGACCCGACACAAAGCTTTATCCTCAGATCTGGTGACATTTTCATCCTCGATGGCGAAGACCGGCTCGCCTATCACGGAATCGACCGGATCTATCCGGGAACCTCCCTGTTGCTTGAGGAACCGGGCCGGATCAATCTGACCATGCGTCGGGTATCAAAGGGTTAGATGGTGCAAGCCTGATTTTCATTGCCATGTTATGTGGCTGGTTTAGCTTCTGGAATAGTGCTATCACTTACGTGATGATTTGCGCGCCCCCCCGTGGCCAACCGTCAGGCAGGATATGTCCTTCGTAATCTTTACGGATCTTGATGGAACCTTGCTGGATCATGCCAGCTACTCCTATGCTCCGGCCAAACCGGCGCTGGCGCTTTTGCACAAACTCGATATCCCGCTCATTCTGGCCTCCAGCAAGACGGCCTTTGAAATCGCCCCCCTGCGTGAAGAGCTGGGATTCGCTCATTGTTCGGCAATCGTCGAAAATGGAGCCGGACTGCTTCCCGCCGGAGCGGAGCCGGAAAGCCTTGCCGGAGCAGAAAGCGACTATCAGCGCATCCGCGCCATACTGGACCAGATGCCTGCTGATCTGCGCCGCCATTTTACCGGCTTTGGCGACTGGAGCATTGAGGAAATCGCCGCCCAGACCGGTCTGCCGCAACAAAATGCGGCGCTTGCCGCTCGGCGGCTTTTCTCCGAGCCGGGGCTTTTTACAGGCAATGCCGATGAGAAACGCCTTTTTGAAGACCATATCGAAAAGCAGGGCCTGAAGGCCCGGCAGGGCGGGCGCTATTTCACCTTGTCATTTGGAGCCACCAAGGCGGATCAGATGCAGGGCATCTTGAAAGAGCGCTCCGCTGCAACGACATCGATTATATCCATCGCCCTTGGCGATGCGGCCAATGATATTGAAATGCTGGAGACGGCCGATTACGGCGTCATTATCAATAATCCCGCAGGCAAGCCCCTGCCTCCCCTCAAGGGGGAGCAGAATGGCCATATTCTGCGCACAGAAGAGCCCGGACCGATCGGCTGGAACAGGGCAATATTGGACCATATCGGCAGACTGCAACCGGTCTGACAAAATTTGATTAGAAACGGAGTGTCACATGGGTGATTTTCATCAGAATGGCAAAGTGGCGACCCTGCATCATTTTCCAACCGCGTCAGCGGAGACTATGGAGCGTATTCTGGAGCAATATGCCCAGAACAGAAAAATTACACTGATATTGCCCTCGCTCTTTTCCGAACTGGAGCAGCCTGCGCTCGCCAACATCCTTGATGAGCTGAGCAAGGCCAAATTCATCAACCAGATCGTCATCGGTCTGGATCGGGCCAATGAAGAGCAATATCGCTATGCCAAGCAATATTTTGCTCGCCTGCCACAGAATCACGTGGTGCTCTGGAATGACGGCCCGCGCCTCAGGGCCATTGATGCGCGCCTGCAGGAACTGGGCCTTGCTCCGACCGAACCGGGCAAGGGGCGCAATGTCTGGTATTGCATGGGCTATGTGCTTTCCGCCAAAAACAGCGACGTCGTCGCCCTGCATGATTGCGATATCATCACCTATAACAAGGAGATGCTGGCGCGCCTCGTCTATCCGGTCGCCAATCCCAATTTCTCCTATCAATTCTGCAAGGGCTATTATCCGCGCATTGCCGATGGCAAGCTCAATGGCCGCGTCACCCGTCTGTTTATCACCCCGCTGCTTCTCTCCCTGCGCAAGCTGATCGGTGACAACCAGTATCTGGAATATCTTCAGGCCTTCCGTTATCCGCTTGCCGGTGAATTTGCCATGCGCACCTATATGCTGCCCGACATGCGCATTCCCTCCGACTGGGGCCTCGAGATCGGCGTGCTTTCGGAAGTCCACCGCAATTTCTCTTCCAAGGCGGTCTGTCAGGTGGAAATCGCCGATATCTATGATCACAAGCATCAGCCCCTGTCCGAGGAAGATGCCACCACCGGCTTGTCGCGCATGTCAACCGATATCGCCAAGGCGCTCTATCGCAAGCTGGCCATTGATGGCGTGGTCTTCTCGGGCGAGTTTTTCCGCACCCTGAAGGCTACCTATCTACGTCTGTCGCTGGATATGGTCGAAACCTATTATAATGATGCCATGATGAATGGCCTGCATACGGATCGCCATGTCGAGGAGCGCAGCTGCGAGCTGTTTGCTGCCAATATCGTCGAGGCGGGCGCGGCCTATATGGACAACCCGATGGAAGTGCCTTTCATCCCCAACTGGAGCCGCGTTAGCGCTGCCGATTATGATCTGCTGCTCAATTTCTTCAATGCGGTCAAAGAGGATAATGAGCAATATGGCGCAAGCTGAGATGCAGGCGAACGGCCCGGCAGGCAACACCAGCAGGCAACAGGAGCTGGAAAAGCAACAGCAACAGGCCATCCCATGACGCATGAAAACCGCCCTGAACGCATCGCTGCCTTTCTCAATACCGGCAGCGGCACCTTCCAGATGCTTGAAATCGGCCATGTTCGCGGCATGCTCGAAAGGGCGTTCGGTGGCGCTGGCTATGAGCTGGACATCCATACCGGCAGGGGTGCAACTCTCATCAGGGAGATGAAGGCCCATAGCGAAGATGGAGATTTTGATATCCTGCTCGCCGGGGGTGGCGATGGAACCATCTCGGCTGCGGCTGATACCGCCTGGCGCAATGGCAAGACGCTCGCCATATTGCCCGGCGGCACGATGAATCTCTATGCCCGTGCGCTCGATATACCACTGGATGTGGAACTGGCGATCGATGCTCTGGCCAGCGGCCGCAAGAAGCAGGCCGACATTGCCACGGCCAACGGCGATCCCTTCGTGCATCAATTCTCCGTTGGCCTCCATCCGAGAATGATTCGGAATCGAAACAAGCTCGACTATCAGTCGCGCCTTACCAAGATGCTGGCCAGCACGCGGGCTTTCTGGGAGACCATCTCCCATATGCCGACCTGCGGCGTGACCATCGAGCTGGATGGCCGGAGCGTGGAGCGTCAGCTGAGCGCCCTCTCCGTCTCGAACAATATGTTTGGTTCCACCGCTCCACCCTATGCCGAAAAACTCGATGGCGGCGAGCTGGGCGTCTATATGGCGGGACAGCTCACCTGGCAGAAGGCGCTGCTGCTCGGTGCCGACATGCTGACCGGCCAAACGCCGAACAATCCTGATCTGGAAATCATCTCAGCCCAGCGGGTCAAACTGCTCCTGCACCAAAAGCCGCAGGGCTCCCAATGCGTCCGCGATGGCGAACTCTATGACCTGCCCGACGAAATCACCATCGAACTGCACGCCAGGGAGCTGTCGGTTCTGGTGCCGTGATTGCTGGCTCGAACGACCCGCTACCCCCTGTCCTTGACGCTTTCCATCACCACAAAGGTGGAGGTGTGGGAGACATAGGGAAGGGCGGAGATTTTCTCGCCCAGCACCTTGCGATAGTTGCTCATGTCGCGGGTGCGGATCTTCAGGAGATAGTCGAAATTCGACGCAATCATGTGGCATTGCTCGATCTCGCGGATATGGCGCGTGGCCTCGTTGAAGGCATTGAGCGCCTCCGAACGGGTGTCGCTCAGGGTCACCTGCACAAAGGCAATATGGCCCTCGCCGAGCTTCTCGGGGTCAAGGATCGCCGCATAGCCGCGAATATAGCCCCCCTCCTCCAGCCTGCGCATGCGGATCTGGCAGGGAGTCTTTGATAATCCGACCTTTTTTGCCAGCTCTGTAATGGTGATGCGACCGTCATCTGCAAGCAGGGTCAGGATATTTCGATCTATCTTATCCAAATTGTCCATTATTCGTCCAATTCGTAGTGAAAACACGCTGAATCACGCAAATTATTCGTTTGAATATCCTAAATCTATCAAAACTATGGTCCCTCTGCCTAGGCATTTTCCGCTAAGCTTGTGCAATAATAAGCTACAATCACACCTCCGGACATTTGCCGCATCTGACAATAAAACTGCGTCACAAGCAGGTCAGCGCCCTAATTGCAACTGTCAGGAATCCCTTCTTCCAGGAGTATCCCATGGATCAACAGTCTTTTGACACAAGCAAGGATCTGGATGCACGCCTTAGCGAGCTGCGTCAGGTCATTCGTGAACATTATCTGGCCGACGAAGCCAGCAATGTGCGTCGTCTGATTGAGGAAGCGCATATGGATGAGCGCATGAGCCTGCGCATCTCCCAGCGCGCCGCCGATCTCATCCGCACCATCCGCACCACCACCAAGCCGTCGATGATGGAGAATTTCCTCGCCGAATATGGCCTCTCCACCCGTGAAGGCGTGGCGCTGATGTGCCTGTCCGAAGCGCTGCTGCGCGTGCCGGATGCCGATACCATCGATGCCCTGATCTCCGACAAGATCACCCCCAGCGAATGGGGCCAGCATCTGGGCAAATCCACCTCTTCCCTGATCAACACCTCCACATGGGGTCTGATGCTGACCGGCAGCATCTTGAAGGAAAAGGACGAAGAGGGACTGGCCGCTTCCATGCGTTCCATGGTCAAGCGCCTTGGCGAACCGGTGATCCGCACCGCGGTCGGTCAGGCCATGAAGGAGCTGGGCCGCCAGTTCGTTCTGGGCACCACCATCGAGAAGGCCATTCAGCGCGGCAAACATTACGAAACCAAGGGTTTCACCTATTCCTATGACATGCTGGGGGAAGCTGCCCGCACCGAAGCCGATGGCATCAAATATCACCTCGCCTATTCCAAGGCGATTGCCACGCTGGCCCCCTATTGCACCTCCGAATCGGTACACAAGAATCCGGGCCTTTCGGTCAAGCTTTCCGCGCTGCATCCGCGCTATGAAGAAGGCAAGAAGGCCCGCGTCATGTCCGAACTGGTCTCGCGCACCTTCGGTCTGGCGCTGCTTGCCCGTTCTGCCAACATGAATTTCACTATCGATGCTGAAGAGATGGATCGTCTGGATCTTTCCCTTGATGTCATCGAGGCGGTTCTGTCCAATCCGGCGCTGGCTGGCTGGGATGGCTTCGGCGTGGTCGTGCAGGCCTTCGGCCATCGCGCCAGCTTCGTTATCGACTGGCTCTATATGCTTTCCAAAAAGCTGGACCGCAAGATCACGGTTCGTCTGGTAAAGGGTGCCTATTGGGATAGCGAAATCAAGCGCGCACAGGTCATGGGGCTGGAAGGCTTCCCGGTCTTCACCCGCAAAGCCAATTCTGACGTATCCTACCTGTCCAACGCCCGCCGCCTGCTTGATATGACCGATCATATCTATCCGCAGTTCGCCTCTCACAATGCCCACACCGCAGTGGCTGTAATGGAAATGGCCATTTCTGCCCGCGTCGGCAAGGGAGCCTATGAGCTGCAGCGCCTGCATGGCATGGGCGATGCGTTGCATGATACATTGGTCAAGCAGGAAAAGGTTGCCTGCCGCATCTATGCTCCGGTGGGTGCCCATTCCGATCTGCTGGCTTATCTGGTCCGTCGTCTGCTGGAAAATGGTTCCAACTCTTCCTTCGTCAATCAGATTGTCGATACCAGCATCCGGCCTGAAGAAATTGCCGGAGATCCCTTTGCCAAGGTGCGCGAACTGGGCGACGCCATCGAGAATCCCTATCTGACCAAGCCCAAGGATATCTTCAAGGGCACGAGGCAGAATTCCAAGGGCTGGGATCATACCGACCCGATCACCATTGCCGCCATTGACGACAAGCGCGGCAAGTTCAAAAGCCATCTCTGGGACGCGGCACCACTGATCTCCGGCCACAAGTCCAAGGAAGATGCTGCGCCGGTTTATAATCCGGCCGACCGTTCAGAACAAATCGGCACGTTGGTCAAGGCTTCTGCTGCCGATGTCGAGAAGGCACTGGCTGCCAGTGAAAAGGGCTTTGCGGCCTGGTCGAGCAAGCCGGTTGCCGAACGCTCTGCGATTCTCACCAAGGTTGGCGAGCTCTACGAAGCCAATGCAGAGGAATTCTTTGCCATTGCCGCCCGCGAGGCTGGCAAGGTGATGAGTGACGCCATCGGTGAGTTGCGCGAAGCCGTCGATTTTGCCCATTATTATGCTGCCGAGGCAGAAAGGCTGGAAAAGGAAGCCAAGGACGGCAGAACGGCCCGTGGCACGATCGCCTGTATTTCGCCATGGAACTTCCCGCTCGCCATTTTCTCCGGCCAGATCTTCGCCGCGCTTGCCGCTGGCAATGCGGTTATTGCCAAACCGGCCGGTCCGACCGGCATCATGGCCTTCCGTGCCGTGCAGCTGATGCATGATGCCGGGGTTCCCAAAGGTGCAATCCAGTTGCTACCCGGCAGTGGCTCGGTGGTGGGCACGCCCATAACCTCCGATCCGCGCATTGCCGGTGTCTGCTTCACCGGCTCCACCGATACCGCCCAGACGATCAACCGCGCCATGGCTGAAAATCTCGACCCGAGCGCCCCGCTGATCGCCGAGACCGGTGGTCTCAATGCCATGATCGTCGATTCCACCGCCCTGCCGGAGCAGGCGGTCAAGGATATCGTTTCGTCTTCGTTCCAATCCGCAGGTCAGCGCTGTTCGGCCCTGCGCATGCTCTATGTTCAGGAAGATATTTATGATCATCTGATGGCCATGCTCAAGGGCGCAACCGATCAGCTGTCACTGGGCAATCCATGGGAATGGTCAACCGATGTCGGTCCGGTGATTGACGAGGCTGCCAAGGCCGCGATCGACAATCATTGCGACAAGATGCGGGCCAAGGGCCGTCTCATCAAGCAGTTGCCTGTGCCGAAGACGGGTATCTTCTGCGCCCCGACCATCATCGAGCTTAATGGCATCGAGGAACTGGAAGAGGAAATCTTCGGTCCGGTGCTTCACGTCGCCAAATTCAAGGCCAGCCAGCTCAAGGATGTGATCGCCGCCATCAATGCCAAGGAATTCGGCCTGACCTTCGGCCTGCATACCCGCATGGACAATCGGGTGCAGGATGTGATTGATCAGATCAGGGTCGGCAATGCCTATGTGAACCGTAACCAGATCGGGGCGGTTGTCGCTTCCCAGCCATTCGGTGGCGAGGGGCTCTCCGGCACCGGTCCGAAAGCCGGTGGCCCGAACTATGTCGAGCGCTTCTATCTGCCGAACAAGCATGAGGAACCCGCCGTACCCGAGGGCGATGCAGCTCCGGTCACCGAAATCCAGTATGCCATCCATGAATTGCGCGCTGACAAGACCAAACGTGCCAAATGGGCAGCCAAGGACTATCGCTTCGCTGCACTGAAGAGCGCCTACAATCTGCCGGTGACATTCGACATCTTCCTGCGACGCGACATGAGCCCGCGGGAAATGCCCGGACCGACCGGTGAATCCAACCGCCTGTCCTTTGCTCCACGTGGCATTGTTCTGGTGATTGGTGCCAACGAACAAATGGCATTGCTGCAGGCTGTGGCAGCGCTCGTCGCTGGCAATGGCGTTATTCTCGTTGGCAAGGGAGCCAAAGGTATGGCGTCCAAACTGGCCGAGAGCGGCGCTCCGATTGTCGGCTTTGAGGGCATTCTCGCGCCTGAGGCCATTGGCAAGTTCGAAGGCATCGATGCCATCGCCTATATGGCCGACAATGCAACCCTGCGCACCGTCAGGATGGCGATTGCCAAACGCGATGGAGCCCTGCTGCCCCTGATCACGGAAGCCAACCCGTTCCGCTTTGCTCTGGAACGTCATGTTTGCGTCGATACCACCGCAGCGGGTGGCAACGCCACGCTTCTGGCCGCAGCCGAAAGCGGAGCCAGCTGAACGATAATCCGATAATTGCCTTACAGTCCTGGAAACCCCGGAAGCCTCGTGCTTTCGGGGTCTTTTTACGGGCTGCCGCCGAAATGTCACCGCAGGGTCTTTCGGCTCCGGATCGCGCTTTGAGGCACCGGTTGAGCCGTTTTTGGCCTCGCCTGTTTGAAATTGATCAACGATAAGCCCCATTTCTGCGGTGGGCGACCAATCCCCGCTTGTGAAATCCTCTCGCTGCTGTAAAAGATAAACAAGCATCATGATATGGACAGCGCTACAGACTGGAGGACTATCGTGGCAAGAAAACTCCCTCCTTTCAGCGCCCTCAAAGCGTTTGAAGCGGCGGCAAGAAAAGGATCCTTTGCGCGGGCAGCAGCGGAGCTGAATGTCACGGCAACGGCTGTCAGCCAGCATGTCAAGGGCCTTGAAAGCTGGTTGGGCGAAGCGCTCTTCATGCGCCATGCCAATGGTGTGGAATTGAGCGACAAGGCCAAGGCGCTTCTTCCTGAGGTAACCCGCCTGCTTGATCAAATGGCGAGCCTTCTCCCACCAGCAATGGAAGAAAGTCATACCGTATCCGTAACGATATCGGCGCCGCGCGCATTTGCCGATGGCTGGCTGGGGCCTCGACTGGCCGATTTCCAGAATGACAATCCCGGTATTACGGTCTTTGTGGAGGCCGAGAGCAGGACACAGCATCATCCCGAACGCAACAATGGCGCTGATCTGATGATCGCTCAGGCACCATCTGCGAGTGAGGGCCTGTTGTCAGAGCTGCTTTTTGAAGACGCCATTGCGCCGGTTTGCACCGAGCAATATCGCGATCTGATGGGGCTGACGAATAGTCCTAGTTGGAAGTCCGCTACCCTGCTGCATGATGCCCTGTGGGAGCAGGACTGGATGGACTGGGGCCAAAGTCAGACGATTTCCGGCATGGACTGGCGATCCGGCCCGCGCTATCCCAACCATTGGCTGTTGCTGGAAGCGGCGCGTCAGGGGCGCGGTGTGGCCATCGCCCATCTGCCGCTGGCCGCAGAGTCTCTCGCCGATGGTTCGCTGGTTTCCTTGAGCGATGCAGCCGTTGCCACCGGCCAGAGCTATTATCTGCTGCGTCGCCGTGGCCACAGAGCGCCAGCAGCTATCCAGCTGCGTGCCTGGCTTTTGGGAAAAATGCGTCAACCCTGACCGGACCGGCCGGGCCGGGCGTCTCGACCCTTCTCAACCGGCTGGAAAGTTCAAAAAGAAAAGGAGACCCACATCGGAGCCTCCTTGAGAATGTGATCCATGGACATAGCACCAGCAGAGGAACGTCGAGGGGAGGAGAGAGACGCACTGGCAAGCCCGAACCACAAGGTTATAATCACTCTAGACGGACCGATTGGGACCAACTTTGATCGAGGTCATTATCGACCGGTAAATGGTGCAGGCGAGCTGCGACGAAACCGCACAGCATTGAAATAATTGACAGTACTTTAGTATGACATGCTTACCTTTACGCAAAGGTGAGGTGCTGAATCGCTCTCGCTGCTGCCTATTCGCTTCCCTTTTTGAGTTGAAAGCGCGCTTCTGTGAGATAAAGGATGCTGCAATTATCAGCTGAGGCCGTCTTTCGCCATGACAACAGACCCAGCTGATGCAAAAGCTTGGGCCATACAAAAACGCCCGGACAGGACCGGGCGTAATCTTTTTCTCAAAAGGAGCATTCCCTTTACGATAAGGGAAGCTTGAGATCTGGCGGCGTCTAGATGCTCTTGTCGAGGCCTTCAGCCCCGGAAGCATCATTGCTCTCCTCTGCGGCGTCATCGCCAGCTGGAGAGGCGAATTTCGGGCCACCCTTGGCAACACCAACCATGGCAGGGCGCAAAACGCGGCTGCCGATGACATAACCGGCCTGCACGACCTGAATGACCGAATTGTTCGGTACATCCGGATTGGGCACTTCAAACATTGCCTGATGATAATTCGGATCGAACTTCTCACCCTCGGGATTGAGCTTCTTGACGCCGTGCTTTTCCAGCGTCTTGAGCATTTCCCGCTCGGTCAGTTCGGTGCCTTCGAGCAGAGTTTTCAGCGCTCCATCGGCATTGGTCCGCTCTTCTTCGGGAATGGCTTCCAGACCGCGGCGCAGATTGTCGGCAACAGCCAGCATGTCACGCGCAAAGCTGGCGACGGAGAATTGCTTGGCGTCGCGCACTTCCTTTTCGGTCCGGCGGCGCAGATTTTCCATCTCTGCCACGGTGCGCAGCAACTGATCCTTCATTTCCGCGGATTCTTTTTCCAATTCTGCGATACGAAGTTCGGCAGCCTCAAGTGGATTGAGATAAGGCTCCTCTTGGGAAACCTCTTCAGCCGGAGCCTCGGCAAGCGGGTCTACTACGGCTTCAGGGTTACGGGTTTCGTCAGACATATATCAGCCTCTATTTTGATTGCTCGCCCGGTAATCATGGTGCATTGCGCGATTGTCGGGCATGAGTTTGCACCGGATATCGAGCTTTCTGAGAAAAAAATCAAGTGCACATGGGTCAAAGAGTTGAATAAAGCGAATATATTGGCCTGATTGTGGAGGCAATCATTCGCTTTCGAAGGGCCTTGTCGGATCTGACAACATCGAGCTGAGCACCCGCGCCGTATAATCGACCATCGGAACGATGCGGGCATAATTGAGCCGTGTCGGCCCGATCACCCCCAGCACACCGACAATCTTCTGGTTGGCATCGCGATAGGGAGACACGATGACCGAAGAGCCGGAAAGCGAGAAAAGCTGATTTTCCGAGCCGATATAGATCCGCACCCCGTCGCCTCTTTCGGCCAGTTCCAGCAGCTGGATGAAATCCTTTTTGGATTCCAGATCATCAAACAGATGGCGGATGCGTTCCAGATCTTCCTGCGCAGTGACATTTTCCAGCAGATTAGAACGGCCTCTGATGATGAGGCTCTGTGGCTGGTCTTCATTCGCGCCGGCCCAGATGGCTACCCCCGATTCCACCAGCTTGGCAGTGAGATCGTCAAGCTCGGCCTGTAGCTCCACATGGTGGGCCTCGATTTCCTTTTGCGCTTCCGACAGCGTCTTGCCGCGAATATGGGCATTGAGAAAATTGCTCGCCTCGGTAAGCGCCGATGCCGGTAGTCCTTTGGGCAGGGTCATCAGGCGGTTTTCCACCTTGTCATCCTCATCCACCAGAATGACCAGCGCCTTGGTCGCCTCCAGACGGACAAATTCCACATGCTTGAGCCGCTGATCCTGCTTGTTGGCCAACACAAGGCCCGCGCCGGATGAAAGGCCGGAGAGCATCTTGCTGGCCTTGGTAAGCAGATTTTCAAAGCCTGCATCCGGCTGTTGAGATAAACTCATCTGCCGCTTGATGGCATTGCGTTCCTCATTGGAGAGATCGCCAAATTCCATCATCGCATCGACAAAGAAGCGCAAGCCCATTTCCGTGGGCAGCCGTCCTGCGCTGGTATGGGGCGAATAGATCAGCCCCAGATGCTCCAGATCGGACATCACATTCCGCACCGAGGCGGGCGAGAGCGAAATGGGCAGGGCACGGGAAATATTGCGTGAGCCGACCGGATCGCCGGTCGCCAGATAGGATTCCACGATATGGCGGAAAATATCCTTCACCCTGTCATCCATGCCGACCAGGGGCGGTATCTGGTTGAGGCGATCTCGTTCAAACATTTCACTATCCGTGTTCAACGCGGTCCGGAGGAATCCGCTTGGCCATTTGCAGCGACAAGGCGTCTGCGCAATTGTTCCATTTATGCCCCAAAAGCAGGAAAAGCTGCAAGCGCCCCTTGTCACCTGCCCTTTGCGCTTTTAAGAAGCTTGAGGAAACGCCACAAGGGCGCTCGCACAAAATGGATCATGCACAGCATAACGATATATAGGTGCGAATATTCAAGGAAAAAGCTGTTTGCAACAGCCAAGGCCTCAAGCGTCCGTTATTTTGACATTACACCAAAGCAAGGCAGGAAAGCATCATGCGCCCTTCCAAACGGAATCCCGATCAGAAACGCGTTGTCACAATGACCCGCAATGTCTCAAAACACGCGGAAGGCTCATGCCTGATCAAATGTGGTGACACTCATGTGCTGTGCATCGCCAGCCTTGAAGAGCGCATTCCGCCATGGCTGCGGGGTCAGAATCGCGGCTGGGTCACCGCCGAATATGGCATGCTGCCACGCGCGACCGGAGACCGCATGCGCCGCGAGGCTCAGGCTGGCAAGCAGTCCGGGCGGACACAGGAAATCCAGCGCCTGATCGGTCGTTCCTTGCGTGCAGTTGTCGATCTCGAAGCGCTGGGCGAACGCCAGATCACCGTTGACTGCGATGTGCTGCAGGCTGATGGCGGTACCCGCACCGCCTCCATCACCGGCGCATGGGTTGCGCTCAATGACTGCATCGAATGGATGCGCGCCCGTGGCATGATCGCCGCCGACGCCAAGGTCATCAAGGATCAGGTCGCGGCCATTTCTTGTGGCATCTATAATGGCACTCCGGTGCTCGATCTGGATTATCTGGAAGACTCCGATGCCGAGACCGATTCCAACTTCGTCATGACCGGCAAAGGCGGCATTGTCGAGATTCAGGGCACCGCCGAGGGTGAACCCTTCTCGGAAGAGGAATTCGCCCAGCTGATGGGTCTTGCCAAAAAGGGCATCGGCGAGCTGGTCGTCCAGCAGCTTGAAGCCCAACCACAGGATAAGCCTCAGGAGTAGAGCCTCATGGCAAACAGACTGAACGCTGATACGCCGCTGGTGGTGGCCAGCCATAACAAGGGCAAGATCCGTGAGATCAAGGATCTGCTCGGCTATTATGGCCTCAGCATCAAGACGGCGACCGAGCTGGAGCTGGAAGAGCCCGAAGAAACGGGAACCACCTTTGAAGCCAATGCGGAACTGAAGGCCATGGCGGCAGCCAAGGCAACCGGTCTTCCGGCGCTGGCCGATGATTCCGGCTTTGCGGTGGATGCACTGGATGGTGATCCGGGCATCTATTCGGCGCGCTGGGCAGGGCCGGATCGCGATTTTGCCCAAGCCATGCGCAATGTCGAGGAAAAGCTTCAGGCGCTCGGAGCCACCACACCGGAAAAACGCAAATGCCGCTTTGTCGCCGTTCTCTGCCTGGCATGGCCGGATGGGGAAACCCGATTCTTCCGTGGCGAAGTGGAAGGGTTGGCCGTGTGGCCACCGCGCGGCGAGAAGGGCTTTGGCTATGATCCGATGTTCCAGCCCGATGGATATGACATCACCTTCGCACAGATGGAACCGGAGCAGAAACATGGCTGGAAGCCGGGGCAAGAAAAGGGCCTGTCCCATCGCTCCCGTGCCTTCAAACTCTTTGCCGATGCTTGCCTTGAAGGGTAATGGCCCATGGTGACGAGCGGACATCCGTCCCCTGAAAATCAGGATCGCAACCATCTCGATCTGTCAAAGCCGGGACCGGACAATCCCGGCTTTGGCATTTATCTGCATTGGCCTTTCTGCAAGGCCAAGTGCCCCTATTGCGATTTCAACTCCCATGTCCGGCATCAGCCGGTCGATCAGGATCGATTCGCTTCCGCAATGATCGTGGAACTGCGCCATTATGCCGATCGCTTGAAAGGGGCTGGCCGAAGCGCGCCCGTCACTTCGGTCTTTTTTGGCGGCGGCACGCCATCGCTGATGCAGCCTGCCATTGTCGGGCGCCTGCTGGATGCGATCGCCGAATTCTGGACTGTCGCACCGGATGCGGAAATCACGCTGGAAGCCAATCCCACATCGGTGGAAGCGGAGCATTTCAGGGGCTACGCCAGTGCCGGTGTCAATCGCGTCTCGCTCGGGGTGCAGTCTCTCTATGATGATCAGCTGCGCTTTCTGGGCCGGATGCACAGCGCCGAGGAAGCAAAGGCAGCGATTGAACTAGCGCAAAGGCATTTTGCCCGCATGTCCTTTGATCTGATCTATGCTCGCCCCCATCAGACGCCGCAAGCCTGGGCGAAGGAACTGGATGAAGCCATCGCATTGGCCGCTGACCATCTTTCGCTTTATCAGCTCACCATCGAGCAGGACACGCCCTTCTTTGCGCTCTATCGCAATGGCAAGTTCGAGCTGCCCGATGAAGATACCTCGGTGGCGCTTTACGAAATGACCCACGAGCGCCTCGCCATGCATGGCCTGCCAAATTACGAGATCTCCAATCATGCGCGCCCGGGCTATGAATCCCGCCACAATCTGACCTATTGGCGCTATGGCGATTATGTCGGCGCTGGTGCGGGTGCCCATGGCCGCCTGCAACTGGCCAATGGACGGCTGGCCACCGGCAATGAGCGCCATCCGGAAAGCTGGCTCAAGCGCGTCGAGCAACAGGGCAGCGGCGCCATCGAGGAAGACATCCTCAGCCTTGAAGAGCAGAGCGACGAATTTCTCATCATGGGTCTGCGCGTCAGGGAAGGCATCGATCTGGATCGCTATGAAAGACTGGCTGGCCGTAGGCTTGGCAACGAGCGCATCGAGGGCCTGATTGCCGAAGGATTGCTTGAGCGCGACGGCCGCAGGATCCGTGCCACGCGAGCCGGTTTCCTCGTGCTCAATGCATTGGTCGCCGATCTGGCCAGCAGCTGACCAATCAAGCAACAAGACAATAAAAAAGGGAGCCATCGGGCTCCCTTTTGCATTTCATCTTCAGCAATTCTATTTCGGCAAACCGGCAGCCGACATCGGTGCGGCATCGACAATCTTGGCGTCGCCTCTGGAAACTTGCATGATGGCAAGGCTGCGCTGGGACGTGCCGTCCGTGCGGAAGCGGAAGAAGCCGTCACCAAATCCGATAAAGCCGTTCGGATCGGTCAGGGTCTGCGATGAGAAGCGGCGCTCCCCACCCTGTGCCACGAGGGCCGCGGCGAGAATCACGCTGTCATAGGCCAGAGACGCGACCCGCGGCGGCTGCGAGCCGAATTGCGAGGCATAGCGGCTGGCGAAGCTGTCAAAGCCGATGGTGCGACCATCCAGATTGCGCAAAACCTTCGGTGGCGCAGGATACCATGCCCCTTCCAGCATCGGCTCACGGCTGATGGAAGCCTGATCCCAGCCACTGGTGCCAAGGAAGGTGACATTCTCGTTGCGAATGCCCTGCCCGGCCAGAAGCTGGGCGGCGGAAACAGCGGCTGCGGCTTCAGGAATGAATACCGTATCGATCTGATCCTTCACCTTGGCAATCTGCTCGGCAGCGCTCTGCAGGCCGAAAGGATCAGGCTGATTGCCTGACTTGTAGCTCTCGATGGACATCACGCGCATGCCGTGACGGGCTGCATTCTGGCGCAGAGAAGCTTCCACGATATTGCCGAAAGGCGTGCTCGGAACAATCGCCGCAATGCTGCGCTTGCCCTGAGAGGCGGCATAGGAAATGATCCGCTCAACGTCATTCTCAGGCGAGAAGTTGATGAGATAGACCCCTTGCGCGGCAGCGCCGGTATCCTTGGTGAAGGCGATCATCGGAACACCGGCGGGCTTGAGCACCATGCCGGCTTTCTTGACCGCATCCGAGCGCAGCGGCCCGATGACCAGTTGGGCTCCTTCAGCCAGCGCGCGGCTGGCCTGCTGGGAGGCTCCATTGGTATCCTGCCCGACATCCTTGACGATCACCTGCAAATCAGCAGAACTGTAATCCTGCAATGCCATGGCGGCGGCATTTCTCAGCGCCTGCCCGGTCTGCCCGAAAACGCCTTCCGCAGAAGATGGTGTCAGCAAGGCCACCCTGACGGACCCCGAGCCAAGCACTTCACCTGTCGGTTCCGAGACGCTCAGGGGTTGATTAAAGCCCGAGCCGGTCCCATAACCGGGTCCGGACAGGGTTGTCGGATTACAGGCAGCAAGCAATGCAGCAGCACCGACCGTTGCGCCGGAAACGGCATGTCGGATCATTCTGCGCAGAGGCGCACAAGTATCAGGGGACGAGCGAAGAAAACCTATCAATTTTGGCCTCCAAATCAGACCACATGTTCATATTGGATGCATCGCGTGATTGGCGGGGCTGGATTTGACCTATGGCAACATATTCGCACGGGCCCGTAAAGAGCTATCTGGCGCGAATGCTTGTCGCAATATCCCAACGACGAGGCATGTTTGATCTATTGATTTGTCAGAATTATGGTTTGATAACAAGCGACTTGGGGGAGCAACACAGAATTGTATGATATTTCGACAAAACTGTGGCCTATTTGTCGCGAATTCAGCCTGCAATTCACACGACACAGAGCTGCAACTGTGACAGGATGCCCCTAGCGGGCCGTTGCCAAAGCGCAAAAAGGCTCCGATTTGGAGCCAAACCTGCAGCATCGGGGAGCCGAAAGGAAGACGGGAAATGGACGATAAAGAGCAAAAAGACATCCTGGAAAATCCGCAGCATCATGCAGATGATGAGGATGCCGCAGAGATTGTTTCCCCAGAGCATCATGCGGATCACGCAGATCATGATGATTACGAGGATCAAGAGGATAGTGACTTTTCCGGCGCGGTTTCAAGCGAGCCGGGCCGCAAGGATTTCATTCTACTTGGCAACAAGTTGCGAGCCCCCGCTCTGGCCCCTGCGCTCTATATTGTCGCCACCCCGATCGGCAATCTCAGGGACATGACCATCCGGGCGCTTGAAGTACTGGCCGCCTGCGATCTGATTGCCTGCGAGGATACCCGCGTTTCCCGCAAGCTTCTCACACATTATGGCATTCACACCCGCCTTGTTACCTATCACGAGCATAATGCCGACAAGCAGCGCCCTTATTTGCTCTCGGTGCTGGAGCAGGGCAAGTCGGTGGCGCTGATATCCGATGCTGGCACGCCGCTGCTCTCCGATCCCGGCTACAAGCTGGTTGCCGACATGCTGGCCGAAGGCCATGCCATCGTGCCGATTCCGGGCGCGTCGGCCATGCTGTCGGCGCTGGTGGCCAGCGGGCTGCCGACCGATCAGATCCATTTTGCCGGTTTTCTGCCCCAGAAGGCCGGAGCCAGAGAGCGCAAGCTTGACGATCTCAAATCCGTTCCCGGCACACTGGTCTTTTATGAAAGTCCGCGCCGTCTCGGAGCCGTTCTGCCAGCCATGGCCACCAGTCTGGGCGGAGAAAGGCTGGTTGTCATTGCGCGCGAACTGACCAAGAAATTCGAGCAATTTCATCGCGGCACCCTTTCCGAACTGGCCGACCACTATATGAGTGCCGACGCCCCCAAGGGCGAAGCTGTCATCCTGATCGGCCCGGCCCAGGAGACCGAGCCCGATGAAGCCGATATCGATGCGATGATCATCGAAGGCTTGCGTCAGGGCCTGCATATCAAGGCCCTTTCCGGCGAGATCGCCCTCAAGGTCGGTGCAAAGAAGAACGAGATCTACAAGCGGGCACAAACCCTCAAGGATGAAATGGGCCAGAATGGCGGAGCTTGAGGCGGATGAAAGAGACAAGACCGGGACGAGCGGCAGCAAAAGCAAAAAAGGCGCTCCATCGCAAGGAAAGCTATGACAGGGGCTTGCGGGCAGAACGCTGGGCAGGCTGGATCATGCGCGTCAAGGGATTTCAAATTCTTCATCAGCGCTATAAGGCACAAGGGGGCGAGATCGACCTTATTTGCAGAAAAGATGATTTGATGGTCTTTCTTGAGGTCAAATATCGCGACCGGATGGATAATGCCCTCTATGCGATAACGCCACGCAATCAGGCCCGGATCGTTGCTGCTGCC
Organism: uncultured Cohaesibacter sp.; assembly: GCF_963676275.1. NCBI lineage: Bacteria > Pseudomonadati > Pseudomonadota > Alphaproteobacteria > Hyphomicrobiales > Cohaesibacteraceae > Cohaesibacter > uncultured Cohaesibacter sp. The sequence goes on from NZ_OY781091.1 coordinate 4,933,104, forward strand.
AGCCATTATCTGGCACATTTCGAGGATGAAGCAATCAGCAGTTACCGTTTCGACATTCTGGCCTTTGCCAGAGGCACGCGCGCCGCGCCGGTCTGGTCGCACATCGAATCCGCATTCGAGGCCTTTTGAAAGCTGCTTGCCCATGAAGGCAGCACCTTGAAATATGGTTATAAAGCGGACATATAGGAACAGACACAATTCTTCCGGACCAGCGCTCCGGACCATCCCGATATTCTCAAGCCGGAGCATCTATCATGGCTCAGTCCCGCACGCTTAAAGTTGCGTTTCAAATGGATCACATCAAAAGCATCAAGATCACGGGGGACTCGACCTTCGCCATGATGCTGGAAGCGCAGAAGCGCGGCTATGAGATCTTTCATTACACCGTCGATACCATGGCCATGGAAGATGGCGAGGTCTTTGCCACGGTTGAGCCGGTTGAAGTGCGCGACGAGGCGGGCAATCATTTCAGTCTCGGTGCCGGTGTTCGCACCAATCTGGCCGATTTCGACGTCATTCACATGCGTCAGGATCCCCCCTTCGACCTCAATTATATTTCCGCCACTCACATGCTGGAGCGGATTCATCCCAAAACGCTGGTGGTCAATGATCCCACCCATGTGCGCAATGCGCCCGAAAAGATCTTCGTGACCCGCTTCCCGGACCTGATGCCGCCGACCCTCATCACCCGCTCGGAAGAAGAATTGCGCGCCTTCAAGAAAAAGCATGGCGAGATTGTCATGAAACCGCTTTACGGTCATGGCGGCGCGGCCGTGTTCCGCATTGGCGAGCATGACCAGAATTTCGGCTCACTGGTCGCCCTGTTCGGCGATATCTTCCGTGAGCCCTGGGTTGCGCAGAAATTCCTGCCGGACGTCAAGGCGGGCGACAAGCGCATCCTGCTGGTTGATGGCAAGGCCGCCGGTGCGGTCAACCGCATTCCCGCCGATGATGACCTGCGCTCTAACATGGTGCGCGGCGGCGCTGCCGCCAAGACCGAACTGACCGAGCGGGAAAAGGAAATCTGCGAACGCATCGGCCCATCGCTCAAGGAAATGGGCTTCATTCTGGTTGGTATCGACGTCATCGGTGGCTATCTCACCGAGATCAACGTGACCTCCCCGACGGGCATTCGCTCGATCCAGAAACTGTCCGGCATCGATGTTGCCGCCATGGTCTGGGACGCCATCGAAGCCAAACGCGCCTGAGCCTTTCGGCAAGGGCGTAATTGCCTTTTTGACAAGACTTGACCAGTTGCGGGACATATGTGTAACTACGTGTCGAAAGACCTTGTAGGACCATATATGTCTTGCGTCTGGCCTGACCTGCCGGCCGCCTGCTTTGAATGAGGATAAGATGTCCCGACCGGTAAAGCTCAGGGCAATGGCGCTGTTTTTCTCGCTGTCCGGCCTAGTGACCTCTCTGGCTGCGGCCGAGCAGCTGCCGACCCTTCCCGCCGACAAGGCAACGCTCGAGGGCCTCGGAGCGGCGCTGTTTTTCGACGAAAATCTCTCCGCGAACCGCAATCAGGCCTGCGCCACCTGCCACGCGCCGGAGGCCGGTTTTGCCGATCCTCGCCCCAATGGGCTGGATGGACTGGCAGGGCGGGCAGCCTCTCTGGGTGATGATGAGCAATCGATCGGCGATCGCAACGCACCAACGGCCAGCTATGCTGCCTTCAGTCCGAAATTCCACCTCAACAAGCAAGGTCTCTATGTCGGTGGCCAGTTCCATGATGGCCGCGAGCCGGATCTGGAAGGACAGGCTGGCGGCCCTCCTCTCAATCCCATTGAAATGGGCATGCCGGACAAGGCATCCGTCGTCGAGCGGCTCAAGGAAAATGAAGAATATGTCAATGGCTTCAAGCTGCTCTATGGCGATGACATCTTCAGCGAGCCGGATCGTGCCTATCGCGCCATGACCGAGGCCATTGCCGCTTTCGAGCGCACGGACTTTTTCAGCCCCTTTGATTCCCGATATGACCGCTATTTGCGGGGCGAGATCGAGTTTACCGATGAGGAGGAGCTGGGGCGGACGCTTTTCTTCTCCCAGCAATTCACCAACTGCAATCTGTGCCATCAGTTGCAGCCGCGCCCCGGCATGGAGAAGGAAACTTTCTCCAACTATCAATATTTCAATATCGGAGTGCCTGCCCACAAAGAGTTGCGGGCGGCGAACGGCACCAAAGCCGATTTCATCGACCATGGTTTGCTGGAGAATAAGGACCATGTCAGCGACAAGATGTGGGACGGCAAATACAAGACCAGCACCCTGCGCAATGTCGCCGTCACCGGCCCCTACATGCATAACGGCATATTCAGTGATCTGGAAACGGTGATCCGCTTCTATAACAAATATAACTCTCGTGCGAAGAAGGCCCAGATCAATCCTGAAACCGGCCAGAACTGGGGTGAGCCGGAAGTAGCCGACACGATTGATATGGACAAGCTGACCGAGGGGCCAGCGCTTGACGAGCGCCGCATCAAGGCTCTGGTGGCATTCCTCAAAAGCCTGACGGATCAGCGCTACGAACATCTGCTGGAGTGACGCAATGGCTCGAGCAGGGCGAAATGCCCTGTTACGGGCATCGGAACAGGGAAACGGGTAAGAAAAGCGGAATTTCAACTGGTAGTAGTACGAACTTGAGTGCCGAGGGACCGGGCCCCATCTCTGCTGGAGCAGACCAAATCTGCTATATTGGTCTGCTATCACGCATCCATTGCCGGATCATCTTGTGTCCGTTCTATTCAGGCCGATCCTGCACTGGGATATTATTTCGATATGGGCCAGTTCGATGACGAAAATTGATGAAAATTCTCAAATCACACCGCAGGAAAAACCCCGCTCGCCGGGAATCCGTATCGCCATTCCGCCGCTGATCTTTGTCTTGTGTGGGGGGGGCGCTCTGGCCCTTGAATGGTTTTACTTTCTCGATATCGCGCCCTTGTCTGCGCTGGGAATAGCGGTGATACCGCAGGTCATCTGCGGATTTCTGATCGGCTGGGCGGGCTTTTCCTTCATGGGATGGGGCTTCTTCAGGTTCAAGTCTGTTGGTACCACGACAACATTGGTGGACCCGGTCAGCCATCTGGTGAGTGACGGAGCCTTTCGCTTCAGTCGCAATCCCATGTATGTTGGCTTTGTCTCGCTGCTGCTGGGGGGAGCCATCATGTTTGACAGCGTGCCCTTTCTCGTCGCGACCATCGTGATGTTCTTCCATCTTGATCGCTATGTCATTCCCCGCGAAGAAAGCTATCTCAGGGCCGAGTTCGGCAAGAGCTATACAGACTATTGCGCCCGCGTCCGCCGTTGGCTCTGATCCAACCCGGGAAGGCTCAGAAGTCAAAGCCCATCTGGCCGGGATGGTTGATCTGGTCCGGAGTTATCCCTTCATGGGCCAGCAGCCATCGCTTGATTTCCAGTCCGCCAGCAAAGCCTACCATAGAGCCATCCGCTCCGATCACCCGATGGCAGGGAATGATGATCGGCAGCGGGTTGGCATGATTGGCCATGCCCACGGCCTGCGCACCCTTTGGCTTGCCGACCCGGCGGGCAACCTCGCCATAGCTCATCACCGATCCGTAGGGAATGGTGCATAGCATCCGCCAGACCGAAAGTTGGAAGGAAGAGCCCTTCAGCAGATAGGGCACGGTGAAGCGTTCCAGCTTCCCGTCAAAATAGGCGTCAAGCTCGCGCCGAACCTCGTCGAAACTGGCCAGATTCTCCCGCCACAGGGATTCCGCCGGAATGGCTTGCCCATCAAGTGGAAAGGAAACGGCATGCAGACATCTATCAGAACCGATCAACAATAACGGGCCTATTGGGCTTTCATAGTAACAAAATTGAATTGTCTTTTCGCTCACATCGCGTCCTGTCTTGTTCGACGGGTTGGTAGCTTGGCAATATTGTCTGTGTAGCGGGAAAATGTGTTCACATAATGTTCTTGAAGCACAACCGGAAACATCATATGGTTGTTTCCATTCATCTGTTTCGCATTATTGTTGTATTTTCTTTTCGGGTCCATCATGGTTTCCCATATTCACACCGTATCTTTTCAGGGCATCGCCGCAACGCCGGTCGATGTGCAGGTGCATGTGGCGTCCGGCTTGCCAGCCTTTACCATCGTCGGTCTGCCCGACAAGGCGGTGGCTGAAAGTCGCGAGCGTGTGCGTGCGGCTCTCTCGGCTTCGGGGCTTTCCCTGCCGCCAAAGCGCATCACCGTCAATCTTGCTCCTGCTGATCTGCCCAAGGAAGGCAGCCATTTCGATTTGCCGATTGCGCTGGGGCTGATGGCCGCGATCGGGGCCATTCCGGCAGATAGCCTTGATGCCTATACGGTGCTGGGCGAATTGGCGCTCGACGGGCGGCTGGCATCGGTGGTCGGTGTCCTGCCGGCAGCCATTGCCGCCAATGCCGAGGAGCGCGGCCTGATCTGTCCGCTGGACTGTGGGCCTGAGGCCGCATGGGCCGATCCGGACATGGATATTCTGGCCCCTGACAGCCTCATTTCCCTGGCCAATCATTTCAAGGGCAGTCAGGTGCTCTCGCGGCCGCGTGCATCCATTCGCGATCCCAGGCAATCCCTGCTCGATTTGCGCGATATCAAGGGGCAGGAAATGGCCAAGCGGGCGCTGGAAGTGACCGCCGCCGGTGGCCATAACATGTTGATGGTCGGCCCTCCCGGCTCGGGCAAATCCATGCTGGCCGCGCGACTGCCGACCATTTTGCCGCCGCTTTCACCGGCCGAATTGCTCGATGTCTCGATGATCCAGTCCATCGCCGGGCTTCTGCCAAATGGACAATTGTCCGTTGCCCGCCCCTTCCGCAGCCCCCATCATTCCGCTTCCATGGCTGCCATGGTCGGCGGTGGCATGAAGGCCAAGCCGGGGGAAGTGGCGCTTGCCCATAACGGCATTCTGTTTCTTGACGAATTGCCCGAATTTTCACCTCAGGTGCTCGACAGTCTGCGCCAACCGATTGAAAGCGGCGAAGCGGTGATTGCCCGCGCCAATCATCGGGTCACCTATCCGGCCCGCTTCCAGCTGATTGCAGCGATGAATCCCTGCCGCTGTGGTCATGCCGGAGAACCCGGCTATGTCTGCAAGCGTGGCCCGCGCTGCGCCGCCGATTATCAGGCCCGCATTTCCGGCCCTCTGCTCGATCGGTTCGATCTGCGAGTGGAGGTGCCTGCGGTCTCGGCCAGCGATCTGATGTTGCCACCCAGCAAGGAGGGCTCGGAAGAGGTTGGCGCTCGCGTCCGGCAGGCACGCCAACTCCAGAAACAGCGCTTTGCCGCGCTGGGCCAGCAAACTGTCATCACCAATGCGCAATGTCCGGCCAGCATGATCGAGCAGATTTGCCAGCCTTCCGGGGAAGCCCGCAAGCTGCTGGCCCATGCCGCCCAGAGCATGGCGCTGTCGGCGCGTGGCTATCATCGGGTGCTCAAACTGGCCCGCACTCTGGCCGATCTGGCCGGACGGGAGCAACCCGCAAGCGAGGAAATAGCCGAGGCGCTGGGCTATCGCATGTCGACCCCCTCGCTGGTGGCCTGATTGACAGCTTACCGGGAGAGACTTTGTTTCGTGTACGAAATGAAATTTTCGTCAGATCCGCCTGTTGCGCCGGATGTTAGTCAAAATTTTTCGAGGAACGCAATTTCTTGATGGCACCATGTTTGGTCTTGCTGTCCAGACGCCGCTTCTTGCTGGCCTTTGTCGGCTTTGTGGCGATACGTCGCTTGGGGCGATAGGCCGCCTTCTCGATCAGGGCGACCAACCGTTCGACGGCTTCTTCCCGGTTGCGGGCCTGGGTACGGTGGGTTTGCACCTGCATCACCAGCTCGCCCTCCTGTGTCATCAGATGGGCCGCCTGTCGCTTCAGATTTGCCTTGATATAAGGGGGCAGAGAGGGAGAATTGCGCACATCAAAGCGCAATTCCACTGCGGTGGAAACCTTGTTGACATTCTGCCCGCCCGGACCGGAGGAGCGAATGAAACGTTCCTGCAACTCGTCCGCGTCAAGACTCAGGCCTTCCTTGATGAAGATGCGATCAGACATGGTTTTCGGCTCGCTGGTGGGAAAATCAGGCGAGCCCAGTCATAGCGCTTCCGGACGCAACTTGCATCCCCTATCCGAAAATTTTCAAAAAGGAGAGAAGCTTGCGAATGGCGGGCCGTGCCGGTAGCTCGCCAAAGGCACTGATGGCCGCCCTCCGGCCGATTTCCGCATAGGTCGGATAGGGCGAAACATAGCCCGTAACGGCCTTGATATTCATTTTCTGGGCGACGATCAGAGACCACATATTGATGATCTCTCCGGCATTGGCCCCGACCACGGAAGCGCCAAGCACCAGCCCCTTGCGATTGGTGATGATCTTGATGAAACCGATTGTCGAGCGATCCGCCTGTGCGCGATCATTTTCCGCATAGGGCCAGCGCAACACTCGGATCTTCCGGAATTTCTGCCGCGCCTGATCCTCGCTGTAACCCACATGAGCCATTTCCGGATCTGAAAAAGTGACGCGAGGCAGGATATGGAGATTCTCCTTGGCACCCAGCTTGAACAGGATATTGCGCACCACAAGACCGGCATGGTAACCGGCCACATGGGTAAATTGCATGCCGCCGGTGACATCGCCGATGGCATAGACCCGCCTGTTACTGGTTTTCATTTTCGCGTTGACCGCAATGCCGTGCGCGTCAAAGCGGATGCCTGCATTCTCCAGTGCCAGTCCGTCGACATTCGGCTTGCGGCCTGCTGCAACAAGCAGATGGCTGGCTTCTATCACATCAGCGCTGCCCGCCTCCTGCGCCTGCCCGCCCTGCCTTATATGAAGTCTGGCGGCATGAGGGGCGGTCTGCTCACCGGCCAGCGGTTCGATATGTTCGATCGTTACGCCCTCATGGATGGTGATGCCTTCTCTTTTGAGCTGGTCGATGACGAGAGAAGACAGTTCCGGATCTTCCCTCGAAAGCAGGCTGTCGGCTTCCAATATGGTAACCGCGCTGCCAAGGCGTCGATGCGCCTGCGCCAGTTCCACACCAATGGGGCCTCCGCCGATGATAACCAGATGCCGGGGTCGCTCTGTGAGGGAAAAGATCGTTTCATTGGTCAGGCAGGCGACAGTTTCGATGCCTGCAATCGCCGGGATGCTGGCAGAGGATCCCGTTGCGATGACAAAGGCCCGCGCCCTGATTTCGATTTCACCATCAGCGGTGACGAGGGTGCGGGCATCCTTGAACAGCCCCGCCTGCCGGATGACCCGAACGCCGAGGCCCTCGAAGCGTTCCACCGAATCATTGGGAGCAATCGCATTGATCACGCTGTGGACATGATCATGGACCGCCTGAAAATCCACCCTTGGCTCGACAGAGCTGATGCCGAACAGATTGGCCTGACGCATGCCGTGGGCATGTCTGGCCGCTGCAATCAGGGCCTTGGAGGGGACGCAGCCTGCATTGAGGCAATCCCCGCCCATCTGGTTTTTCTCCAGCAAAACGACCTTTTCACCGAACGCGGCGGCGGCAGCAGCCACGGTCAAACCGCCCGAACCTGCACCAATCACACAAATGTCTGCCTGTATCTGCTCGCTCATAATCGCTCTCGAATATCCGTAAAATCGACAATGTGGCCCATGGTAATGATCAATTTTCCTGCCTCAAGCTGAATTCTCGCCTTTCCGCTCTTTTTTCAGGGTCTTGAGCAGAGGTGGAATGAGCGCAACCGCTCCCATGGCCACCAGAGCGGCAATCAATTCGCCGGTGATGACCGCGCTCGTATCCAGTGTGAGGGCGCAGGAAGGGTCTTCCAGACATCCCGGTTTGCTCGCCAGCTGGGCCGCAATCACGCTGTCCAGTCCCGAGCCAACGAGCGCATAGGCCAGAGTGCCGGGCAGGATGCCGATCAGCGTGGCCAGCAGATAGACATCGAAGCGCACCTTCAATAGAGCAGGCACGATATTGATCAGCCAGAAGGGAAAGAGCGGCACAAGGCGCAGGAACAGCATGTAATGGAAGGCATTTTCGGCAAAGCCGGTTGCGAATCTCTCGACAAAGCCTCCGGCTCTGGCGCGCAATGACGAGCCAAAGGCCGAGCGGGCGGCAAGAAAAACGATACCGGCACCAAGGCTTGCGGCGACAACCGTCACCAGACCGCCAATGATCCAGCCAAACAGCAATCCGCCGACAATGGTCAGAAAGCTGGCACCGGGAAAGGAAATGGCCACTGCGAGGCTATAAATGAGGCCATAGAGCAGCAGCGCCAGTCCGAAATGCTGATCCACATAGGAGGCAAGATCGGCGCGATTCGCCACCAGACTTTCCAGCGTGAAATAATGATGCCAGCCCTGCGAAAAACCGAACAGCATCAGCACCAGCAGCGCCAGCAGCGGGGTCCATTTTTTAAGAAAGGCTGTCACAGCGCTGTCCTTGCTGATTTGGCTGGTCTGGTCGGTCATCAACAGTCGGTCTCTTGTTGCAGAAAGAATGTAGCAGATACTGCCTCGGTGAAATGCCTGATATATTGTATATAGCCGCAAAGCCACGCCGCGTGATGCCTCTCACCAGCATTTGATGGCGGCGGGCCCATTGGTCACGGTGGCGTGAGTGAGGGGGCTGTTTTTGTGATCAGCAATCCTTTTTTATGCAACAAAGCGGTGTGTTGGGTGCAAGATGGTCAAGAATTGGCGATTTTTCTTTGCTGACGATTGACTCAAAGCCCGCATCTCCGTATAAGCCAAGCCAAGTGTATCAGGATAGCGGAAAGCGTCTCTCTGGAGGCGCTTCTTTTTACCGCTCTGGTAGGATTTGAGAAAATCAATAAAGGGGCCGCGCAAGCGGTATAAAGCCCATGAAACGGACTTATCAGCCAAGCCGACTGGTGCGCAAGCGCCGCCACGGCTTCCGGGCTCGCATGGCAACCAAGAATGGCCGTCAGGTCTTGGCTCGCCGCCGGGCAAAAGGACGCAAGCGTCTTTCCGCTTAAGGCAATTTGCATCAACCGCCAGAATTTAAGCGTTTGAGCTTCAAATCTGGCGGTTTTGCATGTCCGGGACAATCATTCCCCATCTTTTTCAAATGTCGGGATGAACGACCCCGGGGAGCGCTTCAGGGAGGCACGCATGCTTCGATTGAAAAAGCGCAGCGAATTCTTAGCCGCGGCCAGGGGAGTGCGTCTCTCGCGTCGCGGTTTTGTGCTTCAGGCCATCAGACGCATGCCGGAAGACGAGAAACCGGCGCGTGTCGGTTATACGGTGACCAAGAAGGTCGGCAACGCAGTGATTCGCAACAGGGTGAAACGCCGCTTGCGCGAAATGGCACGTCTTTTCGGGCCGGAGCATCTTGATGCCGGCTGGGACTATGTTCTCATCGGACGATATGGCGCGTTGCATTTGCCTTTTGATTCTCTCTGCGCCGATTTCAGGGGATGTGCACGCGATCTTGCCGCAGGCAAGACCGACAGGATGCGGCCCTCACCGCTTCGCTCCGGTTCGCGCAAGCATCCATCCGGGTCATCGGCTCCGAGGCAAAAATCTGTCTGAGAGAACAGACAATGCAGCAACCGGTCTTGTCCCCCTTGGGGCCGAATCAGGCACCGGTTGGAATAAGAAGCAAAAGAAGCAGAAGAATATCAGTATTTGCCCTGATTTCAGCCACTCCTAAGGCTGTAGTGAGGCGCACAAAATGAAACCAGACACTTGACTTGGCAGCATCAAGCGGCCAATTGGGTGTATATCAAGTCGGATTTGCCAGACCGTAACCGTCCGGGTCAGCATTCAAATTCGGCACTCAAATATGGGATGAAGAAAGTCGATGGAAAATAATCGCAATCTCTTCCTTGCCATAGCCCTGTCTTTCATTGTGTTGCTGGGATGGCAGTATTTTGTCGCCGGACCGCGCATGGAAGCAGAAAGGGCGCGGCAGGAACAACTTGCAGCCCAAGAGGCAGCGCAGCAGGCAACAGGGCAAGGCAGCTCCAGCGAGCATGCTGATACGGCCCCTACCCCCGGCGCTCCGGCAGGCAATGTGACCGCAACGACACAGGGTGCCGTGCCTCTGAGCCCGCAGGCGGCGCTTTCCCAGTCGGCACGCATCGAAATCGACACGCCAAAGCTGTCCGGCTCGCTGAATCTGACCGGAGCCCGCATCGATGATCTGCATCTGCGAGATTATCGCGAGACCCTTGAGGAAGACAGCCCGACCATTACGCTGCTTGCGCCATCCGGCTCCCAGCAACCCTATTATGCCGAATTCGGCTGGGTTTCCGGCTCTGGCGACATCGCCCTGCCCAATGCCAACACGGTATGGACCGCTCCGGAAGATGCCAAGCTGACGCTGGAACAGCCGCTCGTGCTGACCTGGGACAATGGCGCGGGCCTCACCTTCGTGCGTACCATCTCTGTGGATAACAATTATCTGTTCACCATCGATCAGAAAGTTGAAAACAGCTCGGACGCCTCCATCGCGCTTTATCCTTACGGCCTGATTTCCCGCCATGGCACCATCAAGACCACCGGCATCTATATCCTGCATGAAGGTTTGATTGGGGTTGATGGCGAAGACGGTTTGCAGGAAGTCAAATACAAGGATATCGCTGAAGACAAGATCAAGCAGCCTGCAAAGACGTCTCAGGGCTGGGTCGGTATCACCGACAAATATTGGGCAACGGCGGTCATCCCGCCACAGGGCCAGACCTTCCAGCCCAGCTTCCGCTATAACGAGATTGCAGGCAAACCCGCCTATCAGTCCGATTATCTGGGTGATGCGATCAGCGTAGCGGCTGGTTCGAGCGCCTCCTACAAGACATCCCTGTTTGCCGGCGCCAAGGAAGTTGCGACGCTCAGGAAAGTCGAAGACGAGACCAAGGCGCTCAATTTCGACCTGATGATCGACTGGGGCTGGTTCTATTTCATCACCAAGCCGATGTTCTGGGCAATCGACCATCTCTATGGTCTGGTTGGCAACTTCGGTATCGCCGTTCTCCTGATCACCGTTATCGTCAAGGCGATCTTCTTCCCGCTGGCCAGCAAGTCCTATGCTTCCATGGCCAAAATGAAGCTGCTGCAGCCGAAGATGGAAGAGATCAAGAAGAATATGGGCGACGACAAGCAGGCCCAGCAGCAGGCGATCATGAAGCTCTATCAGGAAGAGAAGGTCAATCCGCTGGCCGGTTGCTTGCCAATCGCCATTCAGATCCCGGTCTTCTTCTCCCTCTATAAGGTGCTTTATACCACCATCGAGATGCGCCATGCGCCTTTCTTTGGCTGGATTCAGGATCTGTCTGCGCCGGACCCGACCAACCTGTTCACCCTGTTCGGTCTGGTTCCATGGGATACCCCGGCCTTTCTGGCGATCGGTATCTGGCCGATCATCATGGGTATCACCATGTTCGTCCAGATGAAGCTGAACCCGACACCTCCTGATCCGACCCAGAAGATGATCTTCACCTGGATGCCAATCATGTTCACCTTCATGCTGGCGCGCATGCCGGCCGGTCTGGTGATCTATTGGGCTTGGAACAACTCCCTGTCCATTCTCCAGCAGGCAACCATCATGAAAAAGCATGGTACCAAGATCGAGATCTGGTCGAATATCAAGGACAGCTTCTCGCGCTCGAAACCCAAGAGCGAATAGAATATCCTGATATGACAGAATTGGGCGGCCTTCGAGCCGCCCTTTTTGTTGCCGCATTGCAACATATGGTGGTTCTGTAACTTTGCTCCACCTGAAAGGATGCGCGCGCGGCGCAATCCTGATAGGCTTTTACGATCCTTGCAACGCGATCAATAAAGCGAACCGGTTCGATGAACAGCTAATTTCGGCAAATGGACTATTGCGCAATATGGCCGCTGTCAGCAGGCCATCGGACGCATAGGAGCGACCCATATGTGTCGCATTGTAATGTTTTTCCGCCGCATAAATGCATCACCTCCTGCGCAATCCTTGCGGCTGTTCTCCCATCATGACCGGTTTTTATTGAACGAGTATTTCCATGCAAAACGAACATTTTGCCAATCCGGATCCTCTTGATCCCTATCCGATCCCGGCTTTCAAACGCACAGTCTTCCTCAAGCCCCTGATCACCAGCCCGCTGATCGAGGTGGGGGACTTCACCTATTATGACGATCCGCAGACGCCGGAAGAGTTTGAGCACAAGAATGTTCTCTATCATTATGATTTTCTGGGTGATCGCCTGATTATCGGAAAATTTTGTGCTCTTGCCACTGGTGTGACCTTCATCATGAACGGGGCCAATCATGATATGCGCGGCATTTCCTGTTATCCATTTGGTATCATGGGAGGGGGCTGGGGCGATGGCTTTGACGTGGAGGAATTCAAGCGCCTGTCGCGTGGTGATACCATCGTCGGCCATGATGTCTGGATCGGACGCAAAGCGACCATCATGCCGGGGGTAACCATCGGCTCGGGCGCCATCATCGGGGCAGGTGCAATGGTCGCCAGCGATGTTCCTGATTATGCCATCGTCGTGGGCAATCCGGCCAGAGTCATCCGCATGCGGTTTGACGCGGAAACCATAGATCGCCTGCTGGACATTCGCTGGTGGGATTGGCCCATCGAGATGATCAATAGACATCGCTCCCTCATTCAGGGGGCCGATAGTGAGGCACTGCAAGCCGCCTTAGAGCGCTTTTCCCGCCAGAAGGGCGCATAAGTCTCGCTTTCGCGCTTGTTTCCTAGTAAAAGGCAGGCTAACCAAGCTCTGCCTTTTATATTCCGGGACGCCGATCATGACCGACGAAGACAATATTATTGAGACCACGTCTGCCGAAGACGCATCAAGCCTCGCCGCTCTGGTGGGCGATGATGAAGTGGATCCGGCTCTTGCCGAGCGTGGCAGACTTCTGTTTGCGCAGGCCTGGGACTTCATGTGGGGCACCAAATTCTATCACCAGCTGCCGCCGATCGAGGGTGTGGAGATTGCCTTTGCCGGTCGGTCCAATGTGGGCAAATCCTCCCTGCTCAATGCCATCACCGGGCGCAAGGCCCTGGCGCGGACATCCAACACCCCCGGACGGACCAAGGAACTCAACTTTTTCCGGCCCGAAAAAGACCCGACGCTGGTGATATGTGACATGCCGGGTTACGGCTATGCCAAGGCCTCGAAGAAGGAAGTCGCAGCCTGGAATGCCTTGATCCTCGATTATTTGCGTGGCCGCCCGAATCTGCGCCGTGTCTATGTCTTGATCGACAGCCGCCACGGCCTGAAATCGAATGACACCGAGGTCATGGAAACGCTGGACAAGGCTGCCGTGAATTATCAGGTGGTGCTGACCAAGGTGGACAAGACCAAACTGAAGGATCTCAAAAAGATCATCGACAAGGTCCAGCTTGGCCTGAAGAAGCGACCGGCCGCGCATCCCGAAATCCTATTGACCTCGTCCGAGAAAAGGATCGGTATCACGCGCCTGCGGGCTGAAATGCAGCTTCTGGCGGATGGTATGTAGAATTGATTGCCGCACATTGTTTCATAAACTGTGATAATTGCGGCATATCCCTTTGGATTTCTTGCGTATCCTGGCGATAGTCGCTATACAGCGTGCTCAGTTATGCAACCGCCCGATATAGAGTAGCGTCATGTCCGAGACTTCCAATCCATCCAGTACCCCGGCCAATCGTGCCAGAACCATTTCTGAAGCACTCCCCTTCATGCAGCGCTATGACGGCCAGACTGTCGTGGTCAAATATGGCGGTCATGCCATGGGGGATGCCGAGCTGGGGCAGGCCTTTGCGCGCGATATCGTCTTGCTCAAACAGGCAGGTGTCAAGCCCGTCGTGGTGCATGGTGGAGGGCCGCAGATCAAGAATATGCTCGACAAGCTCGGCATCAAGTCCGAATTCAAGGGTGGTCTGCGCGTGACCGACGCCCATACGGTGGAAGTGGTTGAAATGGTTCTCGCCGGTTCCATCAACAAGTCCATCGTGCGCAATATCAATGCCGAGGGTGGCCGTGCCATTGGCCTGTGCGGCAAGGATGGCAACATGGTGCTGGCAGAAAAACTGACCCGCACCATTCGCGATCCGGACAGCAAGATCGAGGAAATTGTCGATCTGGGCTTTGTCGGCGATCCCAAGAAGGTCGATCGTTCGGTGCTCGATATCGTCGCCAAGGATGCGCTCATCCCGGTCATTGCGCCGGTCGCGCCGGGCGTTGATGGTGCCACCTACAATATCAATGCCGACACCTTTGCCGGCGCCATTGCCGGTGCTGTGGATGCCAAGCGGCTGCTGTTCCTGACCGATGTGCCCGGCGTACTCGACAAGGAAGGCAAGCTGATCAAGGCCCTGACCATCAAGCAGGCCCACGCCTTGATTGCAGACGGCACCATTTCCGGCGGCATGATCCCGAAGGTCGAAACCTGCATCGACGCGCTCAACAAGGGCGTGGAAGGCGTTGTCATTCTCGATGGCAAGGTACCCCATGCCGTGCTGCTGGAGCTTTTCACCGAAGGCGGCGCGGGAACCCTGCTGACACACTAAGTCAACGGGCAGAGCAATCGGTTATTTGGATGAAGGGGCGTTTTCGCCCCTTTATTTTTGGCATTTCGGGCAGAAGAAGGTGGAGCGGCCGCTCTGGGTGATCCGCTCTATCACACCCGAACATGTCTCATTCGGGCAAGGCTCTCCCTCCCGGTCATAGACCTTGAAGCGATGCTGGAAATAGCCAAGGCTGCCATCGGTGCGGGTGTGATCGCGCAAGGTCGAGCCTCCCGCCGCGATGGCTTCGGCGATGGTGGCGCGGATCTCGTCGGTAAGCAAGGTTAGTTTTGCCGAGGCTTTTCCTGCCTTGGTCACCAGCGTGCCTGCTGCCCGTCTGGGGTCGAGCCCCGAGCGGAACAGGGCCTCACAGACATAGATATTGCCAAGCCCGGCAATGATATGCTGATCGAGCAGCGCTGCCTTGAGCGGCGTCTTCTTGCCCGCGAATTTCTCTGCCAGATAATCGGCACTCAAGCTATTGCCAACCGGTTCGACGCCCAGTTTGGTAAAATAGGGATGTTCGGCCAGAGAAACCCGCTCGATTAGGTCAAAAAAGCCGAAGCGGCGTGGATCATTATAGAGGATCGCCGCACCGGACTTCAGATGCAGCACCACATGATCATGCTTTGGCAATTTGCCGCGCTGCAAATGAAAATGCTCCTCGGCGATGAGATGCTGTTCTTCTGCACTGACCACCCGGAAGGAGCCGGACATGCCCAGATGCATAACCAGCACCATGCCGTCATCCAGATCGGCCAGCAGATATTTTGCCCGTCGGCCAAGCCCGATCACCTCCCGCCCTTCCAGCCTTTGCGCCAGACGGTCGGGGAAGGCAAAGCGCAGATTTTCGCGGCGGATCTCCGCCTTCGCAATGATCGCATGTTCCAGCACGGGCTGAAGTCCGAGCCTGACGGTTTCAACCTCTGGCAATTCAGGCATGGGGCGACCTCACAATAGCTCTTTCAGGGCGGCAATACAGGCATCCAGATCCGCCTCATTGTTAAAATAATGGGGCGAAACGCGCTGCATGACAGGCAGCTTTCTGCGTTCGGCATCCAGCAGGGAACTGGCCGGTCGCGACAGGCCGATGGCGATCCCCCGGCTTCTGAGCTTTTCGACCGTCAGCTGGGGGTCGAGCCCCTCGATGATAAAGCTGATGATGGCGCATTTCTCGACACCCAGATCCATGATGCGACAGCCGGGCAGCAAGGCCAGCTTCTCGCGCATCATGTCTGTGAGCCCCCATGCCCGTTGCCGGATCGCCTCAAGGCCAATATCCATGGCATAGTCACAGGCCACCTTGAGGCCCGCACGCAGGGCGTAGCTATTCTCCCATGTTTCGAAACGGCGGGCGTCGTCGCGAACGGCATAACGGGACGTATCCACCAGAGGGGCCGAGAAATGATCAAGGGCTGCCGGTTCCAGACTGTCGAGCCATTTCTCCCTTATATAGAGAAATCCGGTGCCCCTTGGTCCGCGCAGGAATTTGCGCCCCGTTGTGGAGAGAAAATCGCAGTTGAGCGCGCCGACATCGACCGGCATCTGCCCCACCGCCTGACAGGCATCAAGCAGATAGGGGATATCATGTTTCCTGGCAATTGCCCCGACCGCGGCGGCCGGATTGACAAGCCCGCCATTGGTCGGCACCCAGGTGATGGCAATCAGCGCGGTCTGTTCAGAGATCAGCCCCTCCAGCGCGGCGACATCAATGGCGCCACTCTCGTCATTGGGCACCACATCGATCTCGATGCCGTCCCGCTTCTGCCTTTGCAGAAAGGCCACATAATTGGCGGCATATTCGGCCTGACAGGTGATGATGCGATCGCCCGCCTTGAGCGGCAATGCATGAAAGGCCTGCCCCCAGGCCGCAGTGGCATTTGACAGAATGGCAATTTCCCGGCGTTTGGCTCCGATCAGGCGGGCAACGCTGTCATAGAGCCCATCGAGCATTTCGGCCTGCTGCGCATGCGCTTCATAGCCGCCGATCCTCGCTTCCAGTTCCAGAAACTGCATCACCGCATCGATCACCGGCTGCGGCGCTAGAGACGAGCCGGAAGCCATCAGGTGGATGCCATGGGCAAGGCCGGGTGTTTCTCTGCGAATTTTTTCAATATCCATGGGAACCCCGCAAAATAGGCCAAAAAGGGAGAGAGAGGCACTTTACCAATGGGACGAAAGCAACACAAGAAAAGCCATTTCGAAACATGGCATTTAGGAGAAAGATAAGCTATTGTCCGGCATAATTAAAATGACAAACGCTCCCCGCGGCGGTCGAGCTGAGGACGTGGATAATGGCGGCACAAAATAAAGAGCGCACGGAAAAGGTCACGGAAATGGCCACTTCTTTCGGCTTTGAACAGGTCGGAGAAGGGGAGAAGCAGCCGCGGGTCAACGAGGTCTTTCATCATGTCGCAGATCGCTATGACGTGATGAATGATCTGATGAGCGGCGGCATGCACCGGCTCTGGAAGGATGCCTTCGTGGCATGGCTCAATCCGCCCCAGAGCGGACGCGCGCCCTTCAAGCTGCTCGATGTGGCAGGCGGTACGGGCGACATTTCCTTTCGCGTTGTCGAGCGCTCGCGCCACAATGCCCAATGCACGGTCTTCGACATCAATGGTTCCATGCTGGCGGTCGGCAAGGATCGGGCAAAGGAAAATGGCCTGATCGACAATCTCGAATTTGTCGAGGGCAACGCCGAAGAGCTGCCTTTCGAAAATAACAGCTTCGATGCCTACACCATCGCCTATGGCATCCGCAACGTGCCGCGCATCGACAAGGCGCTGTCCGAGGCCTATCGCGTGCTCAAGCGGGGCGGGCGTTTCATGTGCCTTGAATTTTCCAATGTCGACATGCCCTTGCTCGACAAGGCCTATGATCTCTTTTCCTTCAATGCGATTCCGGCCATTGGCGATGTCGTCACCGGCGACAGGGAAAGCTATGAATATTTCGTCCAGTCGATCCGCAAATTCCCCAATAAGGCGCGCTTCAAGATGATGGTCGAGGATGCCGGTTTCCAGCAGGTGATCTATCGCAACATGTCCGGCGGCATCACCGCCATGCATTCGGGCTGGAAGCTTTAAGGAACGGAACTGGATCATGATTGGTGCGTCATCTGCTCTGCTTCGCCTTGCGCATACGGGTTATATTCTGGCTCGCGAAGGGGTTTTCTCCATCATCGAACCCCCGGCGGATCTGCCAACCGGGCCGCGTATCGCTCTTGCCTTCATCAAGCTGTTCGAGCGCAAGAATGCCTCTGCCCGCAACAAGGGCGAAAGGCTGAGCGCCGCGCTCAACCGTCTGGGGCCAAGCTATGTCAAGATGGGCCAGTTTCTGGCGACACGGCCCGATCTGGTCGGCCCCGAACTGGCGCAGGCCCTGACGGCGCTGCAGGATCGCGTGCCCGCCTTCAGCATGAAAGAGGCGAAAAAGGCAGTCGCAGATGCCTTGGGCAAGAAGGTCGAAATATTGTTTGAGAGCTTTTCCGAGCCAATCGCTGCGGCCTCCATTGCCCAGGTGCACAAGGCCTCCTTCATCGATGCCGATGGCGAGCGGCAGCATGTTGCCGTCAAGATCCTGCGACCCAACATCGCCCAGCGTTTTCAGGATGATCTGGCCAGCTTCTATCTTGCCGCCCGGTTGATCGAGGCCGTCCATGTGCCCTCCCGACGGCTCAAGCCCGTGGGTGTGGTTGATACGCTGGCCCAGTCGATCCGGCTGGAAATGGATTTGCGGCTGGAAGCGGCAGCCATGAGCGAGATGGCCGAGAATTGCGCCGCAGATGACGATTTTCGGGTGCCTGCCATCCATTGGAGCAAGTCGGAAAAGACCGTCATGACCATGGAATGGATCGACGGCATCAAGCTCAATGACATCGAGGCGCTGAAGGCTTCCGGTCATGATCTGAGCGCCCTTGGCCGCACCGTGATCCAGTCTTTTCTGCGCCATGCCCTGCGCGATGGCTTCTTCCATGCCGACATGCATCCGGGCAATCTGTTTCTTGGCAATGATGGCAAGCTGGTCGCCGTCGATTTCGGCATCATGGGGCGGCTCGGCATGAAGGAACAGCGTTTTCTGGCCGAAATTCTCTATGGCTTCATCAAGCGCGACTATCGCCGCGTGTCGATGGTGCATTTCGAGGCGGGCTATGTTCCCTCAAGTCAGGATGTCGACACCTTTGCTCAGGCCCTGCGTTCGATTGGTGAGCCGATTCATGGGCGCGATTCTGCCGAAATCTCCATGGCGGGCCTGTTGCAGCAATTGTTCGAATTCACCGAACTGTTCGGCATGGCCACCCGCACCGAGCTGATCCTGTTGCAAAAGACCATGGTCGTGGCCGAAGGGGTTGCGCGTATGCTCGATGACAGCCTCAATCTCTGGAACACATCCGAGCCGGTGGTCAAAAGCTGGATGGAGAAAAATCTCGGTCCTGTTGCCAAGGCCCGCGAAATGACCGAAGGCCTGACGGTGCTTGGCACGCTTTCGGCGCAATTGCCCGAGATGGCGCGCCGGGCCGAGCGACTATCCAACAGCTTCGACGAAATGGGCCGTGACGGGCTGCGCCTCGATGCCCGGACAGTTGCCGCCATCGGTCAGGCCGAAGCCCGCAGGGGCCGTTCGGGGCGGCTCGCCCTTTGGGTCATTGCCATCGCCCTTGCCGCCATTGCCATTCGTATCTGGAGTTAGGAGATATTCCCATGCTTGCCAACAAGCGTATCCTGCTCGTCATTTCCGGCGGCATAGCCGCCTTCAAGGCGCTCGATATCATCCGTCTGTTGCTCAAGGAGGGCGCTGGCGTTCAGGTCATCATGACAAAGGCCGGGACCGAATTTGTCGCGCCCCTGACCATTGCCACGCTCACCGGCAAGCCGGTGCTGACCGAATTGTTCGATCTGACGCGGGAAAGCGAGATCGGCCATATCGAGCTGTCCCGCGCTGCCGATCTGGTGGTGGTCGCACCCGCAACCGCCAATCTTATCGCCAAAATGGCCAATGGTATTGCCGATGATCTGCCCAGCACCATGCTGCTGGCAACCGACAAGCCGGTACTGGTTGCCCCGGCAATGAATGTGCGCATGTGGTATCATCCCGCCACCCAGCGCAATCTGGCCACCCTTGCGAAGGATGGCCTGCATTTCGTCGGCCCGGCTGTCGGCATGATGGCCTGCAATGAGGAAGGACCGGGCCGCCTCAGCGAACCCGAAGAGATTCTCACCCATATCAAAGCCCTGCTCGATGACAGCCCCAAGCCGCTTGCCGGCAGGCATGTGCTGATCACCGCCGGCCCCACCCATGAGCCGATTGATCCGGTGCGCTATATCGCCAACCGTTCATCGGGCAAGCAGGGTTATGCCCTTGCCAGCGCGGCAAGAGAGGCCGGAGCGCGGGTTACCATCATTTCCGGTCCCGTAGCGCTCGATCCGCCTCAGGGGGTTGAGGTGATAAGGGTCGAAACCGCGCGGGAAATGAAAGAGGCGGTGGACAAGTCTCTGCCCGCCGATGTGGCCATCATGGCCGCTGCGGTCGCCGACTGGCATGTCGCCAATCAGGGCGCCGAGAAGATCAAGAAACAGGCCGACGGCAGTTTTCCCGCGCTTCAGTTCGCCGAGAATCCCGATATTGCCCGCTTTGTCGGCACTCATCCGGACAAGCGCCCCAAGCTGGTTGTCGGTTTTGCAGCCGAAACCCAGAATCTGGAAGAGAATGCCACCAGAAAGCTGGCGAAAAAGGGCGTCGACTGGATTATTGCCAATGACGTGTCACCGCAAACCGGTATCATGGGCGGCGATCACAACATGATCAAGATCATCCGCTCCGACAGCATCGAAGCCTGGCAGGATATGAGCAAGCAGGAAGTGGCCTGTCGTCTCATTGCCCGCATTGGCGAGGCACTTGAAGAGCGCATCGAAATCTGAGAATCGGCAGGGCTGATTTGCCCAGCCCGGCAATAGCCTCTTGGGGGAAGTTAAAATGGCCAAACCACGCCTTAGCATCATGCCGCTTGCGCATTTCGGCGGACTGGATCTGCCCAGCTATCAGAGCAAGGAAGCCGCAGGCCTTGACATTCAGGCCGCCAATCCGCTTTCCGAACCGGTCATTCTCAAGGCCAAAGGCGGGCGTGCGCTGGTGCCCACCGGCTTTTGCATGGCCATGGAACGCGGCTTTGAAGCCCAGATCCGGCCGCGCTCGGGATTGGCGCTCAAATTCGGCGTGACGCTCCTCAACACACCCGGCACCATCGATTCGGACTATCGTGGTGAAGTGAAAATCCTGATGATCAACCATGGCGAAGAGGATTTCGTGGTAGAACGCGGCATGCGCATCGCCCAGATGGTGATTGCCCCCGTTCTGCATATGAAAGTGGTCGAGGTGGAGAGTCTGGATGAAACAGAGCGCGGAAAAGGTGGCTTCGGCTCCACTGGTCACAAAAAGAAGAAGTGAGAGCAAAGCCATCATTTCATAGAATATTATTCTCGCTAGCGATCAGTCACTGCTGCCGCTGAGTAGCGTTTTCTGTTGCGTGACAGGTTGCTAGCGAAATATTTCTATTCTGCCTTGCAAGTTGGTACAGGATTTCTCGTAGTCTCCCACCGAATTACCTACATTATGATCAAGAGATTTAATGCTAGGAATGAACGATCTGCCCTGCGCTCTCCTGCGCCGTTGTCCTGAAGACCGGCAGGAAAACATGCATGACGTTCTAATGCGAGGAACAAAAATGGCCCATACTCCGAAAACCACTGAAGGCCGCGGCCGTATCTATAACTCCATCATCGACACCATCGGCAACACGCCGCTGGTCCGTTTCGACAAGCTTGCCGCCAAGCATGGCGTCAAGGCCAACCTGATCGGCAAGCTGGAATTTTTCAATCCGCTTTCCAGCGTCAAGGACCGCATCGGCGTCAACATGATTGAAGCCATGGAAGCGGAAGGCAAGATCGAGCCGGGCAAAACCACGCTCATCGAGCCGACATCGGGCAATACCGGCATCGCGCTCGCCTTCACCGCAGCAGCCAAGGGCTATCGCCTCATTCTGGTCATGCCGGAAACCATGTCGATCGAGCGCCGCAAGATGTTTGCCTATCTGGGTGCCGAGCTTGAACTGACCGAAGGTCCCAAGGGCATGAAGGGCGCCATCGCCCGCGCCGAGGAGCTGGTTGGAGAAATCGACAATGCTGTCATCCCGCAGCAGTTCCAGAATGCAGCCAATCCGGAAATCCATCGCAGCACCACAGCGGTCGAGATCTGGAACGACACCAATGGCGAAGTCGATGCGCTGGTTTCCGGCGTTGGCACCGGCGGCACCATCACCGGCGTTGGCTCGGCGCTGAAGGCCCGCAAGCCTGAAGTCAAGGTCATCGCCGTGGAACCGGCTGACAGCCCCGTTCTTTCCGGCGGCAAGCCCGGCCCGCACAAGATTCAGGGCATTGGTGCGGGCTTCGTTCCCGATGTGCTCGACACCAGCATCATCGATGAGATCATCACCATAAGCAATGATGACGCCTTTGCCCATTCGCGCGAACTGGCACGGACCGAGGGTGTGCCTGTCGGTATTTCTTCCGGAGCCGCTCTGGCCGCAGCGATTCAGCTTGGCCAACGCGACGAATATGCTGGCAAGAATATCGTCATCATCATTCCCAGCTTCGCAGAGCGTTATCTGTCCACTGCCTTGTTTGATGGCATTGGAGCATAGAGAAATAAAGGATAGTTTCATCTCCGAAACTATTATGGAAGGCTTCAGCCGTGGTCGGGATAAATTTCCCGGCCACGGCTTTTCGCTATCTGTGATATGGTTTGCCCATCCTGAAGAATCGCCTGGGCCGAGAATGCGGGGGCCAAATGGCTCTGACCGCGAACGAACAGGCAAAGGCATTTGAGTGATCAGGGGCTGCGCGCTTCCTGCAAGGAGCGAGAGAAAGCCGCAGGCCCGGTAAGATGAACAGAATGGTGATTTATATGACAAGAATTTCAAGGCGTCTTGCCCGGCGTCAGTTCCGGTCCCTGTTCCTGTCCCTGTTGCTATGCGGGGCCGTGGTCCAGAGTGGATCTGCATGGGCTGGCGACGCCGCCGAATTTCGCTCCCATGGTTTTTCCGATGATGAGCGGGGCCGCTATTTCGCTTTCGAGGAATTCGGTGTCGAAAGTGGTCCCCACTATCCCTATTCCAATATTTACATTGTGGATCTGGCAACGGACAAATGGGTGGACAATACGCCCGTGCGTGTCCGGCTGGAAGAGGAAGGCGAGACCCCGATCATCGCCCGGGTCAAGGCCTTTGAGCAGGCCACGCCGATCATGCAGCAATATCAGATTTCCAACTCCGGTGTCCTGCTGGCAGCCTCCCCGATCAGTGAAGTGGGCGAGAAGGACGTTATGCGGTTTCAGAAAACCGAGCAGCCGCTGCTTTCCAACGCCAATGCACCCTACACGCTCAAGCTGGCGACCAAGCCGGTACGGGACCTCAATGAATGCGGCATGGATGGCGGAGCCGTGGCCGGATTTTCGCTGACATTGACCACCCCGGAGGGTGAGAGCCGCCAGTTGCATGATGAAATCTCCGCGCCACGCTCTCGCGGCTGCCCGCTGGACTATCATCTCTCGGCAGTGTTCGCCCCCACACGCATGGACGCCCAGACTCATGCCGTCGTTCTTGTCGGTGTCTTCACTCAAGCTGAGGACGGGCAGGATTTGCGCTATATCGCCGTGCCCTTTTCCTTCTGAGCGGCCCAATGCTTTAGGATTCCTACCGGAGAGTATCTACCGATCATGCTCAGCGCTGAAGAACTGGAACGCTATGCCCGCCATATCCTGCTAAGGGATGTCGGAGGGGCCGGACAGCAAAAACTGAAGGCGGCCAAAATTCTGATCATTGGCGCAGGCGGACTGGGCGCGCCCCTGCTCGCCTATCTGGCTGCCGCCGGTGTGGGCGAATTGGGCATCGTCGACGATGATCAGGTGGAGCTGTCCAATCTGCAACGCCAGATCATTCACGCCAGTGACGCTGTCGGCTCCATGAAGGTTGAGAGCGCCACCCAGAGCCTTTTGCGTATCAATCCCCATGTCCGGGTCAGACAGCATGCATTGCGCCTTGACGGGGCAAATGGGGCCGATCTGATCGGGGATTATGATCTGGTGGTCGATGGCTCGGACAATTTCGACACCCGCTATCTGGTTGCCGACCTCTGCGAAGCCTTGGCCAAGCCTTTGATCACTGCTGCCGTTGGCATGTATGACGGCTCGATCACCACCCTCAAGCCCTATGAGCAGGATGAGAGAGGGGCGCGCAATCCCCGCTATATCGACCTGTTTCCAAGGCGGCCGGCTCCGGGAGCTGTTCCGGCCTGTTCCGAGGCAGGCATTTTGGGGGCGCTGACCGGTGTGATCGGCTCGATGATGGCGCTGGAAGTGATCAAGGAAATTGTCGGCCTTGGCGAAGGGCTTGTCGGGCGCTTGATTCTCTATGACGGGCGATCGGCGCGCTTTGAGACCATCCGCTACCGCCGCCGCAACTCATAGCCATCCCGCGCCATTTGAGCGGCGCGAAAATAGATTCGCCTGCGAAATGATCAATATCAGATCATGGATGGCAAGACCCTGTCCGGTGGTCGATGGCCATCGATGAAGGCCTTGATATTGATGATCACCTTCTCGCCCATATCCATCCGGCCTTCTACGGTGGCCGAGCCCATATGCGGCATCAGCACGACGCGGTCGGATTTGGCCAGCTTGGGATTGATCTTGGGCTCATTCTCGAACACGTCCAGCCCGGCCCCGGCGATCTCGCCCTTCTCGATCATGTGGGCCAGCGTCTGTTCATCGATCACTTCGCCACGCGCCGTATTGACGATATAGGCAGTCTTGTTGATCAGCTTGAGACGACGGGCAGAAAGCAGATGATAGGTTGCCGGCGTATGCGGACAATGGATCGAAATGACATCCATCCGCGCCAGCATCTGGTCGAGGCTTTCCCAATAGGTCGCTTCGAGCTGTTCTTCCAGCGCTTCGGGAAGCCGCCGCCGATTGTGATAATGGATCTGGATGCCGAAAGCTCTGGCCCGGCGGGCAACCGCCTGCCCGATTCGCCCCATGCCGATGATGCCGAGCCGCTTGCCCCAGACGCGATGGCCCAGCATCCATGTCGGCGACCAGCCCGGCCAGTCCTTATGCTCTTTCAGATAGAGCATGCCTTCGGTGAAGCGTCGCGGCACGGCCAGAATGAGCGACATCGCCATGTCCGCCGTATCCTCCGTGAGCACGCCGGGCGTATTGGTCACGGTGATATTGCGCGCATTGGCCGCCAGTATGTCGATATTGTCGATACCATTGCCGAAATTGGCAATCAGTTTGAGATTCTCCCCGGCCTGCGAGAGCAGATGGGCATCGATTCGATCGGTCACCGTGGGCACCAGAATATCCGCATGCTTGACCGCTTCCACGAGCTGGGCCTGACTCATGGGCTTGTCATCTTCCTTCAGGCGCGTATCAAACAGCTCGCGCATCCGCGTTTCCACAGCAGTGGGGAGCTTGCGTGTAACGACTACAATCGGCTTTTGTCTCGCCATAGCTTTGCCCTATTCCTGCCTCATAGCATCAACCGCTTCCATATGTGAATTCGCTGTAAGCAACAGAAGGCATTGAAGGAATTTCTGTTGCCCGCAGATCTCGCAAGAAGCATATTCCGGTGAATTTCTTCGATATTCAGCATGCCCAAACATGCCGCTCTGTTTTGAAAGTCGCCCGCAGCGGCCCTTTCATGCAATGAAGGATACTACAGTTGACTCTCTGCGCGACTAGGCCAATATGCGAAAAATCGCAATGAATTGAACTTTGATCGCATCTGGATGCTATAGGCAATGGCCTCTTGCTGACCAGTCATCCCATGGTTTGAGAGAAAGCGCGATCTTGGCGACTGTCCCGCGAGGGTTAAAAGAATCTTTATTGCGCTGGTGTAGGCTGCAGACCGTCGATAGGAAGAACGCCAATGGCAAAGCAGCGTGCAGAGACAAGATGACAAAGAGACCGTTCATTGCAAAATGGTTTGTGGCGATATGCCTGATCGCTTTCGCTGATCTGCCGGCATATGCCCAAGGGACCACGATCGGGCCATCCGGCCTGAAAGTGCCCCGATTTGTTTCCCTCAAATCGGATCGGGTCAATGTGCGCGGTGGGCCTTCAACGGACCACAAGGTGAAGTGGGTTTTCCGGCGAGCGGGGCTGCCGGTCGAGATTGTGCATGAATTTGAGAATTGGCGTCAGATCCGCGATTCCGAAGGGGAAGAGGGCTGGGTCTATCATTCCCTGCTTTCCGGGCGTCGTACCGCGCTGATCAGCCCCTGGCAGACCGCAGGCACTCTGGTGCAGCTGCTCAAAAGCCCGATGGAAGGTGCCCCTCTTGCCGCCAAGGCGCAAATCGGTGTGCAGGTGGATATCAGGGAATGCGAAAAGGGCTGGTGCGAGGTGGCGGTAAAGAATTACAGCGGCTGGCTGAAATCCAATCTCCTGTGGGGTGTCTATCCCAATGAAGAAATCAGATGATTGCGCTCTGAAAATTGTCAGGGCAGGACCGGAGGATTTGCCCCGGCTTCTTGCGCTCTATCAATATCTGACCCCTGAAGATGAGCCTCTTGGGCTAGATGAGGCCGCCGAACGGCTGGCCGCCTTTCACGCCATGAAAGACAGCGGCGTTTTTGTCGGCTATCTGTCTGATAAACCCTCCGACAAGCTGATCTGTTCCTGTGCGCTGGCCGTCATTCCCAATCTGACCAGAAGCGGCAGGCCCTATGGTCTGGTTGAAAATGTGATCACCCATCCGGACCATCGTGGAGCGGGTTATGGCGGGCGGATTCTGTCCCACGCGGTTGGACATGCCTGGCAGCATGATTGCTACAAGGTGATGCTGCTCACCGGCTCGAAAAGGCCGCAGACCCATGCCTTTTATCAGCGGGCCGGATTTGAAGCCTCCAAGACAGGCTATCAGATCAGGCGCATCGCGCCGCGGCCTGAATAGCCTCAGATGAAGCGGACATGACAAGGAGAGCAAGGCCGATCCGGCTTTGCTTTCTGCAATAAAAAGGCGCTCACCGGTTTCCCGGCAGCGCCTTTTATTTTCATCAGGAAAAGCAGGCCTTATTCGGCGCTTTTCTCTTCCTGTTTGATTTCTTCACCGGTCTCCTGATCAACCACTTTCATGGACAGGCGAACCTTGCCGCGATCATCAAAGCCAAGCAGCTTGACGAAGACGCTGTCGCCTTCCTTGACCACATCGGTCACCTTGTTGGTGCGCTGTGGGGTCAGCTGGGAAATGTGAACCAGACCGTCGCGGGCGCCGAAGAAATTCACGAAAGCACCAAAGTCAACGGTCTTGACGACCTTGCCCTTGTAGATTTCGCCAACTTCCGGCTCGGCTGCGATGGATTTGATCCAGTTGACAGCAGCGGTGATGGCTGCGCCATCGGAAGAAGCAACCTTGATGGTGCCATCGTCATTGATGTCAACCTTTGCGCCGGTCTTCTCGACGATCTCGCGAATGACCTTGCCGCCTGAACCGATGACTTCACGGATCTTGTCGACCGGGATCTTCATGGTTTCGATGCGCGGTGCGAACTGGCCGACTTCCGAGCGAGCTTCACCCAGAGCCTTGCCCATTTCGCCCAGAATATGCAGACGGCCACCCTTTGCCTGCTCCAGAGCGACCTTCATGATCTCTTCGGTGATACCGTCGATCTTGATGTCCATCTGCAGCGAGGTGATGCCTTCGGAGGTACCGGCAACCTTGAAGTCCATGTCGCCCAGATGATCCTCGTCACCAAGGATATCGGAGAGCACGGCAAAGTCGTCGCCTTCCTTGATCAGGCCCATTGCGATACCGGCAACAGGAGCCTTGAGCGGAACGCCCGCATCCATCAGCGCCAGTGAGGTGCCGCAAACGGTCGCCATGGAAGAGGAACCGTTGGATTCGGTGATGTCGGAAACCACACGCAGGGTGTAGGGGAATTCATGATGGGCAGGCAGCATCGGATGCACAGCGCGCCATGCCAGCTTGCCATGACCGATTTCACGACGGCCCGGAGACCCGATGCGGCCAGCTTCACCCACGGAAAATGGAGGGAAGTTGTAATGCAGCAGGAAGGTTTCCTTGTAGGTACCAGCCAGCGAATCGACGAACTGCTCATCGTCGCCGGTGCCCAGCGTGGCAACGACCAGAGCCTGGGTTTCACCGCGGGTGAACAGGGCCGAACCATGGGTACGTGGCAGCTTGCCAACCTCGGAGACAATCGGGCGAACGGTTTTCAGATCGCGACCGTCAATGCGGCTGCCGGTTTTGATGATCTGACCGCGCACGATCTTGGCTTCTGCCTTCTTGAACAGATCGCCGATGACCACGGCATCCGCTGCGTTCTCGTCTTCCGGATTGCAAAGCGCAGCCATGACTTTTTCCTTGGCGGCGTCAACAGCGGCATAGCGCTCGGTCTTGGCAGCAATCTTGAAGGCGGCCTGCAGATCTTCGCCAGCGATTTCCTCGACCTTGGCGGCCAGATCGGAATAATCCGGCATGGAGAATGCGCGTGGTTCCTTGGCAGCTTTCTCAGCCAGACGAATGATGGCATCGATCACCGGCTGGAAGCCTGCATGACCGAACATCACGGCTTTCAGCATGGTTTCTTCAGAAAGATTCTGAGCCTCGGATTCAACCATCAGAACAGCGTCATTGGTACCGGCAACAACCAGATCCAGTTTGCTGTCTTCCATCTGGTCGATGGCCGGGTTGAGAACGAACTCGTCATTGATGAGACCAACGCGCGCACCGCCGATCGGGCCCATGAAAGGCACACCCGAAAGGGTCAGCGCAGCAGAAGCAGCCACCATGGCAAGAATGTCCGGATCGTTGACCATGTCATGGCTGACAACGGTAACGATAACCTGGGTTTCGCATTTGTAGCCATCAACAAACAGCGGACGGATCGGGCGGTCGATCAGACGGGAAACGAGGGTTTCCTTTTCGCTCGGACGACCTTCACGCTTGAAATAGCCACCCGGGATCTTGCCGGCAGCATAGGTCTTTTCCTGATAGTTGACGGTAAGCGGGAAGAAGTCGAGGCCCGGTTTCGGCTGTTTTGCCGATACGACGGTTGCCAGAACGGAGGTTTCACCAAGGGAAGCCAGAACCGCACCATCTGCCTGACGGGCAATCTGTCCGGTTTCCAGAACGAGCTTCTGCCCGCCCCAATCGATTTCTTCGCGTTGAATATCGAACATAGATATGTCCTTTCCTTTATGCCCCGGCATATCGGATATATGGGGGCATCGATCTGAATATTTTGATCACGGGCAAGACAACGAGCGGCTCCGACACTTCAAGATGTCTGGTAAAAGCGGCTGGCAATCCTGCCTGTGAACGATGGTGAATCAGTTTTTCCGATAGCACTGATTCTGTTTAACCACTCTGACACGCATATGCCAGAGCAACGGGAGGGTTTCCCCTCAGGCATTTCACCCCTCGCCCTTTGGCGCCGGGGAATGCCGACGATCTGGTGGTAACGCCAATCCCTTAAAAATTGAGAAATATCGGCAGGATGGCGGATCGTATCATTTGAAAACGCGGTGACCGCCAGGCCACCGCGTTTATCAGAGAATTAACGACGCAGTCCGAGACGCTCGATCAGAGACTGGTAACGTGCTTCGTCCTTGGCTTTGACATAGTCAAGCAGCTTACGACGCTGGGAAACCAGCTTGAGCAGGCCACGACGGGAGTGGTTGTCTTTCTTGTGAGACTTGAAATGCTCGGTCAGATTGACGATCCGCTCGGTCAGAACAGCGACCTGTACCTCTGGGGAACCGGTATCGCCGTCTTTGGTGGCATATTCCTTGATCAGCTCTTGCTTGCGTTCAGCTGTAATCGACATCGGTTTCTCCTTTGTTTTTTGGCTCGGCATCGCTTGTAAAGACAGGCGGATGCTCAGGCAGATTGAAAACGCGCCTAGGCCAGAGTTCTCCCTCGATCACCTCACATATGGCCACCAGCATACCTGCATTCATGGCCGAGACGTGACCGTCGATCGGAGCTTCCTGTCCACGCAGCAAAACCGATTGTCCTCGGCGTAATCTTGCTGCGGCATTCCTGTTTATGGCCAGAGCCGGGATGTCGTCCAGCGCGGTCTCAACGGGAAGCAAGGCAGAGGCGAGCCCGGACTTTTGGTCCGTCTCGCCGGGCGCACTATGGCTCAACTGTTCCAGATCGTCCAGCGAAATAAGCATTTCTTCGGTAAATGGACCTGAAATGAGCCGACGCAGGGCCACAACATGGCCGCGCGTTCCAAGATGTCGACCGATATCGCGCGCCAAAGACCGCACATAGGTCCCTTTCGAGCATTCGGCGACAAATACTGCTGTATCCTCATCGGGCATCTCAAGCAGCTCCAGATGATGGATGGTGACGGGGCGGGCGGCAAGTTTGACCTCTTCGCCATCGCGCGCCAGATCATAGGCGCGCTCGCCATTCACCTTGATGGCGGAAAAGGCAGGGGGCACCTGCATGATCTCGCCGGAAAAGTGATCAAGCGCCGCTTCGATTTCCGCTTCGTTCGGACGATGGGCGGAACTGTCGATCAGCTCGCCTTCGGCATCATCCGTCGAGGTTTCCTCGCCCCAGCGAACCGTGAATTCATATTCCTTGAAGCCGTCCATGACGAAGGATACCGTCTTGGTGCCTTCCCCAATGGCAATCGGCAGACAGCCGGTGGCCAACGGATCAAGGGTTCCGGCGTGACCGGCCTTCTTGACGTTGAAAATGCGCTTGATTGCCCCCACGGCCTGCGTAGAGGTCATGTTGAGCGGCTTATCCAGAGCGATCCAGCCATGCACGTCCGTCCGGCGCTTGGCCCGGAACTGCGGCTTTTTCTTCTTTTTGGGCTTCTGGGCGTCAGCCGTCTGCTGTTCAGCGGCAGAACCCTGTTGCTGCATATCTTCGCTCATTTGGGCTCCTGCTTGTCGTCAGTGTCATTCCTAGATGCATCATCATCTTCTTCGTGATGCAGATCTCTCTGGACAAGCGGTGAATCCAAGAGGGCATCGATGCGCGAAGCCTCATCGAAGGTCTCGTCATAGCGAAAGCGCAGATCGGGGGTATGCTTGAGTGTCAGATCGCGCCCCAGACGGCCACGCAGATATTTCTTGTGACCATTGAGCGCGGCAACAATCTCGTCTTCCTCTCCGGGCACACCAAGGGGCATGACATAGGCGGTGGCCAATGTCAGATCCGGGCTCATGCGCACTTCGGCGATGGAGATCACGAACTGCTCCAGATAGGGATCGATGATCTCGCCACGGGTGAGGCATTCGGATAGGGATTTACGAACCAGTTCGCCAACGCGCAACTGGCGCTGTGACGGCATACCACCGCCGCCTTTGCGAGAACTACGTCCCATGATATGTCCTAATTGTTGCGGCATTGGGCGGGATTGGACCGACCAAGCCTGAAAATAAATCAGCCGTGAGGCTTCACACGGTTAGGTATAGTAAAAATGGCAAAGGTCAAGGGCAAACCCTTGACCTTTGCCTGATTGCGTTAACAAACAGCCCTTAAAGGGTGCGGGCGATCTCTTCAACCCGGAAGCATTCGATCTGGTCTCCTGCGCGAAGATCCTGATAATTTTCGAACGCCATGCCGCATTCCTGACCAACACGCACTTCCTTGACCTCGTCCTTGAAGCGCTTAAGGGTAGAAAGCTTGCCGGTATGGATGACCACGTTGTCGCGCAGCAGGCGCACCCCGGTGCCGCGTTCCACGACCCCTTCGGTGACACGACAGCCAGCGACCTTGCCGACCTTGGAAATGTTGAACACTTCCAGAATTTCGGCGTAGCCGATGAAGGTTTCGCGAACCTCTGGGCTCAGCATGCCGGACATCGCCGCTTTCACATCATCGGTCAGATCGTAGATGATGTTGTAATAGCGGATTTCAACGCCCTTCTGCTCGGCGGCCTGTTTGGCCTGTGCGTTCGCACGCACGTTGAAGGCAATGATCGGCGCACCCGATGCCGAAGCGAGGGTCACGTCGGATTCGGTCACACCGCCAACACCGGAATGCAGGATCTGGGCCGAAACCTCGTCGTTGCCGATTGCGTCCAGAGCACCGATGATGGCTTCGACAGAGCCCTTCACGTCGCCCTTGATGACGAGCGGGAAGGTCTGGCTGTCGCCGCTTTCCTTCAGATTGCTCAACATCTGCTCAAGCGAACCGCGGTTGGCCTTGGCAGCTGCCAGATCCTTGTTCTTGCGGACGCGATAATCGGTGATTTCGCGGGCACGACCTTCGGTCTCGACAACGGCAAACTGATCACCAGCGTCAGGCGCTGCATCAAAGCCGAGAATCTCGACCGGTTTGGACGGCTCAGCCTCGTCAACCTTGTCGCCCTTGTCATCGATCAGCGCACGAACCTTGCCCCACTGCTCACCGGCAACCACGATGTCACCGACCTTGAGGGTACCATTCTGCACCAGAACGGTGGCAACAGGACCGCGCCCCTTGTCAAGCTTGGCTTCCACCACGATGCCATCGGCTTCGCGATTGGGGTTGGATTTCAGTTCGAGAATTTCGGACTGCATCAGCACCGCATCCAGAAGATCATCCAGATGCAGTTTCTCTTTCGCAGAAACCTCAACCTCGAGCACATCACCGCCCATGCTTTCAACAAAGACTTCATGCTGAAGCAGTTCGTTGCGAACCCGCGTCGGATCAGCAGCAGGCAAGTCGATCTTGTTGACCGCCACGATGATGGGCACCGAGGCAGCCTTGGCATGGTTGATCGCCTCGATCGTCTGCGGCATTACGCCGTCATCGGCGGCAACCACCAGAATGACGATATCGGTCGACTGGGCACCACGGGCACGCATTTCGGTGAATGCGGCGTGGCCGGCGTATCGATGAAGGTGATCTTCTGGTCATTCTGCTCGACCTGATAGGCACCGATATGCTGGGTGATGCCACCGGCTTCACCGCGCACCACGTTGGCATGACGAATGGCATCAAGCAGCGAGGTCTTGCCGTGGTCGACGTGGCCCATGATGGTCACGACAGGCGGGCGAGACAGCAGCTCTTCTTCCTTGTCATTCTTGTCGAACAGACCTTCCTCAACGTCCGATGCTGCAACGCGCTTGACAGTATGGCCAAGTTCTTCGGCCACGAGCTGCGCGGTGTCTGCATCCAGAACATCGACGGTTTTTACCATCATGCCCTGTTTCATCAGGATCTTGATAACGTCAACGGCGCGTTCGGTCATGCGCTGTGCCAGTTCCTGAACCGTGATGGTTTCAGGAATGACGACCTCGCGGAAGACCTTTTCACGCGTGGCATCCTGCTGGGCGCCTTTCTGCTTCTGACGGCGACGACGCATGGAGGCGAGTGAACGCTCGCGCTGTTCGTCAGCATTCAGGGCATTGGTAAGGGTCAGCTTGCCACGGCGACGCTGATCGGTCGTACGCGGTTTGGCCGGAGTTGCTGCACGGGCAGCGTCTTCAGGCCGCGGTTTCTTCGGCACCGGCTTGAGGGTTTTTGCCCCTGGCTTGCCTTCGCCGGCTGCATCGGGCGCCATGAAACTGTCGCCAGCGGCAGCTCTCGCTCCGCCACGCTGCGGACGATTGATCTTCGCGCCGGGACGAGCACCTGAGCGGTCATCGTCATCTTCGCGACGACCACGGGCTTTCGGCGGACGCTTTTCGTCACCGGGTTTGGTGTCGCGGGCAGTCCGTTCGGTCTGCTTGCTGCGCTCATGCTTGCTCGGACGCTTGGCCTTGGGTGCTTCTTCGCCTTCGGCCTTGTCCTGAGCCGGAGCGGCGGCTTCAGCCTTGACTTCGGCCTGCTCTACCTGTTCGGCTTCATGCGCCTTGCGTTCTTCTTCTTCGGCCTTGCGGGCTGCAGCAGCTTCGGCTTCTGCCTTGCGCTTGGCTTCTTCTTCAGCCTTGCGCTTGGCTTCTTCCTCTTTGCGGCGAGCGGCGTCCTGCTTGCGCTGGGCTTCTTCCTCTTTCTTGCGCAATTCCATTTCGCGCGCGCGGACTTTCGCCGCTTCGAGCGCCTGAAGGCGTTTCGCATTTTCCGAGGAAGTCAGATTGCGCTGACCGGTTCCGCTATTGCCAGCATTGCCCTGACCATTGCCATTGCGGTTACGCTGGCGCTGGCCGCGTCCGCCCTGACCTTGTCCCTGACCCTTGCCCTGATGACCAGCACCGCCACCGGCACCGGCCCGGTTGTCCGAGCCACGGCTTTGTGACTGACCGGCAGGCGCTGCTGGTTTCTCAGCGGATTTGGGTGCAGCTTCCCCTGCCGCCGGTTTATTGCCGACAGCTGGTTTGCCTTCACCCGGTGCAGTGAACCGGCGCTTTCGTTTTTCAACAACAACCGCCTTCGATCGGCCATGAGAAAAGCTCTGGCGTACGGTGCCCTGCCCTACATTCTTGCCCAGAGACAATGTCTTTTTCTCTGACGGGCTATTGTTGTCGCTGCTGTTTTCGTTGCTCATTTCTCGGTCAATACCCTTCACTGCCTCAATTGGAGGCCTGTCCAGCGGTCCGGTCGTCCGGGCTGCTGTTAGAATCCGGTTCAATTGGTTGCGAATAGGCATCGAGCACCGCAACCTGTTTGATGAAGCTCTTGCTCGCCGAACCGGCGGTCAAGGCTGCATGTACCACATTTCCGTATCCAAGCGCGTTACTTAACGCCTCAGCGCTGAATCTGCGAACAACGGGGAGTTCGCAGTCGCTGCCATAGTGGCGCCGTACGGCCTGGGACAGTTTTTTCTGTCCGTCTTCTGCAGCATCTGCCGCATGTATTAATCCAATTGCACCCCTTTGTGCAATGGACGTTTCCACCTTTGCAAATCCGGTCACAATCTGACCGGCCTTGCGAGTCATGGAAAGGGCGGACAAACAGCCCTTTTCCATCAGTTCCGCGACGAGCTCTGCCAAGCCGTCGCATTTCTGCACCTTCTGCTTGAAGCCGCGCGCAAACAATCCCTTGTCTGCGGCCTCTTTCACCAGTGCATGCCTTGCCGTTACCCAGACACCGCGTCCGGGTAACCGCATTTTCAGGTCTGGAACAACGCTGAGGTCGGGAGCCAGCACGAATCGTATCATCTGCTCCTTGGGAAGACTTTCCCGTGTCACCAGACATTGTCTTGTCGTCTGTTCGCCTTTTTGCGCCACGGTTTATCCTCTCAAGGCCATTTTTGTCAAATCCTGTTGCAAACCGATTTCAGTTTGGCGACAGGCAGAAACGATTTCAGGCCTTTTCCTCTTCTTCTTCAGTGTTTTCCTCTTCCGCTTCATCCGAAGCGTCATCGGAGACTTCTTCATCACCTTCGAACGCATCGGAGATATCGTCTGTCAGATCGAGATCTTCGCCATCGTCGGCTTCCATCTGTTCATATTCGGCAGCTTCTTCCTCGCTGAGCAGTTCGGAAGGATCGATCCATCCGGCCGCAACGCGGGTCAGCATGACGATATCTTCTGCTTCCTGACGCGAAATGTCGAAATCGGACAGGGTGCCCTTGAAGCGCTTGACTTCGCCATTGTGGCGCTCGGTCCAGCCAACCAGATCGTCGGTTGCGCAACCGGCAAGATCCTCGATCGTGCAGATGCCTTCGCGGCCAAGAGCCACCAGCATCGGCAGCGTCAGGCCGGAAATTTCCAGCAGATCATCGGAAACACCAAGCGCAAGGCGTTCCTCATTCTGTTTTTCCGCTTCGGCATCCAGATATTCGTTTGCGCGTCTCTGGATTTCCTGCGCGGTTTCCTCGTCAAAGCCTTCGATATCGGACACTTCGCTGGCATCCACATAGGCCACTTCCTCAATCGAGGTAAAGCCTTCGGAAGCCAGCAGCTGGGCGACGATATCGTCAACGTCCAGCGCCTGCATGAACAGTTGGGCGCGCTCG
Organism: uncultured Cohaesibacter sp.; assembly: GCF_963676275.1. Taxonomy (NCBI): domain Bacteria; kingdom Pseudomonadati; phylum Pseudomonadota; class Alphaproteobacteria; order Hyphomicrobiales; family Cohaesibacteraceae; genus Cohaesibacter; species uncultured Cohaesibacter sp. The sequence continues at coordinate 4,968,526 of NZ_OY781091.1, forward strand.
TTGAATTCCTTCTGGCGACGCTCGGATTCTTCTTCCTCGGTCATGATGTCGATGTCCCAGCCGGTCAGCTGGGAAGCCAGACGGACATTCTGACCGCGACGGCCAATGGCAAGCGAAAGCTGGTCATTGGGTACCACGACCTCAATCCGCTCGCTATCTTCATCAAGCACCACCTTTGCCACTTCGGCAGGCTGAAGGGCGTTGACGATGAAGGTTGCCGGATCTTCGGACCAAGGAATGATGTCGATTTTCTCGCCTTGCAGTTCATTGACCACGGCCTGAACGCGGGAACCACGCATGCCCACGCAGGCACCGACCGGATCAATGGAGCTGTCGCTGGAAACGACGGCAATCTTGGCGCGGGAGCCCGGATCGCGTGCAACCGACTTGATGGTGATGATACCATCATAGATCTCCGGCACTTCCTGTGCAAACAGCTTGGCCATGAACTGTGGATGCGTTCTGGACAAGAAGATCTGCGGCCCGCGCTGTTCGCGGCGCACATCATAGATGATGGCGCGGATACGGTCGCCCGGACGGAAGGCTTCACGTGCAATCAGTTCATCGCGGCGAACGATGGCCTCGCTGCCGGAAAGATCGACCGTCACATTGCCATATTCAACGCGTTTGACCTGTCCGTTGACAATGTCGAACTGACGATCCTTGAATTCTTCATACTGATGGTCACGCTCGGCTTCGCGCACTTTCTGCACGATGACCTGCTTGGCCGACTGGGCCGAGATGCGGCCAAATTCCAGAGGCGGCAGCTGATCGGAAACGATATCGCCGATCTGCGCATCCGGATTTTTGTCCTTTGCGTCCACCAGAGCGATCTGGGTCGCATAATCCTCGACCTCCTCGACCACTTCCATCAGGCGCTCGAGGCGGGTTTCGCCGGTGCGCGGATTGATGGTCGCCTTGATCTCGGTTTCCTGACCATAACGGGAGCGGGCAGCTTTCTGGATCGCATCCTCCATGGCCCCGATCACGATCATGCGATCAATCGACTTTTCACGTGCCACAGCATCCGCGATTTGCAAAAGTTCAAGACGGTTTGCACTGATTGCCATCGTCAGTGTCTCCTATTCTTCCCTATCAGCGTCAGTGGCTTCATCCACCTCTGCCGGTTCTGCGGGCTGAGCTTTCAGCGCCAGCTCCATGAGTTTATCAGTCATTACAAGTTTTGCATCTGCCAGACTTGCAAGCGGCAGGCGCACATTCGGGTCGCTGTCGGCCGGAGCGTCCGGCAGGATCAGCTTCAACTCGTCTCCCTCAATACCGTCAAGCAGGCCGCGATAGCGCCGCCGCCCTTCAATCGGGGAGGACAACTCGATTCTGGCGTCATGGCCCGTCCATGCGATCAGATCACGCACCCGGACCAGCGGCCGATCAACACCCGGCGAAGAGACCTCGAGATAATATTCGCTGTCGATTGGATCTTCAACATCGAGCACCGGAGAGAGCGCGCGCGATACGGCTTCGCAACCGTCAATCGTCATCGTGCCATCAGGGGATTCGGCCATGATCTGCACGGTGCATCCATGCTGACCGGTAATTCTCACGCGGACCAGATCATAGCCCAGATCAACGATCACGGGCTCTACGATGGTGGCAACGCGTGCCTCCAGCCCCTTCTCGCTCATCAGGCGCGGCTCTGTTCCCGCCTTTGTCTGACTGCTCTCGACCATCAGGAAAGCCTGTCTCCATTTCTCTTGCGTCTATGATGCATGCGATCAAATGTCGCTCGCAAGGGTCGTTTCAACTGAAGGCAACTGCTGTTCCGTTACGCTTTTGCTACTGGCTCTTGCCTGTTCTGCCTATCGCACATGCGACAGCATATCGGACGATCATCACCCATTTTTCCAGACCTTGCTGCAGAAAGAGACCCTATCTAACAAAAAAGAGCGGGTCCTTGTCTTGGCCCACTCTAAACAGCTGTCTAGATTTTGCGGTTTTCATACACCAGAAAGGCCGCAAAAGGCAAGGGTTTTTACGAAGCGCGAAAAAGATTCTTCCCTAGAGGCGAACAAAGGTCAGATATTGCGGCGTTCTTCCCTCGCGAAAGGCCTTGGCCTCATAGCGTGTACGCTGCCAATCGGGCCAAGGCACCAGCCGCTCGCCCACTTCGCCGCTCTGCTCGCTCAGGGCGTCGCAGCCAGACACATGGTCCAGTGTCCAGCTGACATAGTCCTTGATGTCCGAGGCAAAGCGGAAGATGCCGCCCGGTTTCAGCACCCGGGCAATGCGCTCCAGATTGCGGGCAGAGACAAAACGTCGCTTCCAGTGGCGTTTCTTGTGCCAGGGGTCGGGATAGAGCAGGAAAATGCGATCCAGCGAAGACGCCGGCAACCAGTCCAGAATATGGGCGGCATCTTCGTCATACATCCTGATATTGTCGATCCCCTGCTCCTCGATGGCCGCCAGCGCCTTGACCGCACCATTGATGAAGGGCTCGCAACCGATCAGACCAACATGGGGATTTTGCCCTGCCTGCCGCACCAGATGCTCGCCGCCGCCAAAGCCGATTTCCATCCAGATCTCTGTCGGATCGTTTGAGAATTGTGCAAAAATATCAGAGATCGGCACAGTTGGATTGAGGCTGATCCTGGGCAGCAATTCATCGATCAGCTTCTGCTGGGAGGGGCTGAGCGGCTTGCCCTTGCGACGGCCAAAGAAACTGGTCGCGATCTGCTTTTCGATCAGGCGGGACTGGGAGGGGCGGAAATTGGGCTTTTCAGAAGACGTTGGGCTCATGGAGTTGGACTGATGTGATCTATAGGGCTCGGAAAAAATCGCGGCGGTTGCGCACAATAATAGTTTGGCCTGCCCGGCAAGCATAACACGTTTTAAGCAACGTATCAGTCCGGGCAGGCCAAAAACAGCTTTTACAGAATGGGTGCCTCAGGCACGCCTCTTTTAGCCGATGGCTTTCTGCAGGGCGTCGACAATGTCGGTCTTTTCCCAGGAAAAACCACCGTCGGCTTCAGGCTCGCGGCCGAAATGGCCATAGGCCGCAGTGCGTTCATAAATCGGCTTGTTCAGGCCCAGATGAGTGCGAATGCCGCGCGGTGTCAGCGGAACGATGTCCCAGAGCGCCTTTTCGATGACGGAATCGCGCACCGTGCCGGTGCCATAGCTGTCAACATAGAGCGAAAGAGGCTCGGAAACGCCGATCGCATAGGCAAGCTGAATGGAGCAGCGCTCGGCATAACCGGCCGCCACGACATTCTTGGCCAGATAGCGCGCCACATAGGCCGCCGAACGGTCCACCTTGGTCGGATCCTTGCCCGAGAAAGCGCCACCGCCGTGAGGAGCCGCGCCACCATAGGTATCAACGATGATCTTGCGCCCGGTCAGGCCCGCATCGCCATCCGGTCCGCCAATGACGAATTTGCCGGTCGGGTTCACGTGCCATACGGTCTTTTCAGTGAGCCAGCCTTCGGGCAGCCCTGCCTTGATATAAGGCGTCACGATTTCGCGGATATCGGCAGAGCTGAGGCTGCCGTCGAAATGCTGCGTAGAAAGCACCAGAGAAGCAACTTCCACCGGCTTGCCATCGACATAGCGCAGGGTGAGCTGGCTTTTGGCATCTGGCCCGAGGCGGGTTTCCTTGCCCGAATGGCGTGCTTCGGCAATCAGGCGCAGAATCTTGTGTGCATAGAGGATTGGTGCAGGCATCAGTTCCGGGGTTTCATTGACGGCATAGCCGAACATGATGCCCTGATCACCGGCCCCTTCATCCTTGCCTTCTGCTTCATCAACGCCCTGAGCGATGTCGGCAGACTGTTCATGCACATAGATATCGATATCCGCATTGTTCCAGTGAAAACCGTCCTGCTCATAGCCGATTTCCCGGATCACGCGGCGCGCCGCTTTTTCCATCAGGTGACTGTCGATTTCAGCAGGCCCGCGAACCTCACCGGCAAGCACGACCTTGTTGGTCGTGGCCATGGTTTCAACGGCACAGCGTGCATGGGGATCGGCCTTGATAAACTCGTCAACAATCGCGTCCGAGATTCGGTCACAGATCTTGTCCGGATGTCCTTCGGATACGGACTCGCTGGTAAACAGATATTCTTTACGGGCCATGGAAAATGTCTTCTCTGTGATATAAAGGGTTCTGCATATCGTTATCACATAGAGAAATATGACGCAATGCAAAGCGGAAACTCAGTTACTAAATGTTTTGTAACGGGCTAACCGCCTGAGAAGACGGGTAAAGCAGGGTTGGCGGAATGCTCGCTCCCTTGTGAAATGTTACCATTGTCCGCAGAACAGGCCTGCGCAAAATGGATGAGGCAACAGAGGGAATTATACTGAGGCGGAAATGTTCAGGCCAATTGGTCCGCTATACTTGCCGGACATGCTTACCGGGCATGTTGGCTGGATAACCAATAGCGCCAAGGCCACGCTTGACGGAAAGCCGGAACGGGTCGCAAACAGAGGGCCGACAATTATATAGGATCGACCGGTATTTATAGCCGGTATTTATAGAATGTCGCCGGATATAAAAAAGCGGTTGGGAGCTACGCCGTCCCAACCGCTTATTCTGCAGCAAAGCAGATTGGCTGTTTGCTTTCAACCGATCTGAAATTAGCTCTCTGCACCCTCTCCGGAGATTTCGCGGACCAGCTCGACGATCTTGCGTCTTACTTTCTGGTCCTTGATCTGGACAAAAGCCCGGTTCAGTTGCAGGCCTTCGGAAGAGGACAGGAAGTCGATAACATAGTTTTCCGACTTGGATTCTGCGAGGCCCTGGGCTTCTTGGGGGGTGCCGGGGGCATCTTCGAAGAAAAAGGAAACAGGAACTTCCAGAACGGTTGCAATATGCTGCAAGCGGCTGGCGCCAATACGGTTGGTTCCTTTTTCATATTTCTGGATTTGCTGGAATGTAATGCCCAGATGCTCTCCAAGTTTCTCTTGGCTCATAGAAAGCATCATACGACGAAGCCGGACACGACTTCCAACATAGACATCGATTGGGTTCGGTGCTTTTTTACTGGCCATTTGGCTCTCTTTTTTAGTTTGACGCGTTGTTCTGTGTGACAAATTTTATGCGCGTCGATCTGGTTATTTTGCGAGTTCCGCAGCCCGCGTTTTTCCCGTAAACCGTGTGCGCCTTTGGCTTTAGAGAACGAGATTTTACAATAGTGCCGTGTATTAGCGCTATATGTCAATTATTACAATTACCCCGATTTGGTTTTTCTTCGTTTGATTAACGCAAAACCACCGGTCAACAACCACAGGATCAGAAAAATTCCGTCGCCAAATCGGCTGTAAAATGTAGGGGCGAGACGCGCAGGGACGGCTTGCTGGAGAATGCCTTCGGTCTCCAGACCCTGTTGCACGACGGATCTGCCGAGCGGATCGATGATCGCCGAAATGCCTGTATTTGCAGCACGAATGACCGGTAATCCGGTCTCGATCGCACGCATTTGTGCCAGATGAAGATGCTGCCATGGCCCGATGGTTTTCCCAAACCAAGCGTCATTTGTAACATTGACAATCATGTCTGCACCAGCCGGAAAGGAAAGAATTTCGCTTGGAAAGGCGATTTCATAGCAAATCAAGGGTAGAATTTTCCCCAAATGCCCATCTCCTAGCAGTTTTCTTTTTGTGCCAAATGAAAAACCAGATATCTGCTCGGCAAAGTCGGCGAGTCCGATTGCCTTCAACCAATTCTGTTTCGGCAAATATTCGCCAAACGGAACCAGATGGAGCTTGTCATAGGAGGACAGGATTGTACCGTCTCCGGCGAGCTGATAGACAGAATTGTAAACTTGTTCGCTATTGGTAAAATTTACCTCCCTTCGAAGGGCTCCGGTCAACAGGATTGACCGGTCTGGCAGGGCCTGCGCGATGGCCGCCAGACCCGCCGGTTCTTCGATGAGATAAAATGGGACAGCTGTTTCCGGCCAGACAAAAAGATCGACTTTTTCAACAGGTGCCCCCTGATTATCCAAAGTTGTTAAGGCCAGAAGGCGGCTGAAGATCCATGATCGATTCTCCAGCTTCCATTTTTCTTTCTGCGCAATGTTGGGCTGCACCACACGCACGATGATCGGCTTTTCAACTCTGGGCAGTGGCTGGCCCAGTCGATAATAGCCATAACCCAACTGACCGCAGAACAGCAGCAGCGCGAAAAGAGCAAGGCTGATGCCCGCCTTGCGGCTTGAGCGCGGACAGACAAGAAACACCGGCAAGGCAAAGATGATCGGGGCGATCAGATTCATGCTCTGGGGGCCGACGAGGGCCAATGCCTGCATCGTCATGGAGACCGATGTCAGCGACTGGCCAAGCCCGCCCCATGGCAGGCCAGTGAAGATCGTACCGCGCAGCCATTCCAGCGCAGACCAGCAGAGCGCAAGCCCGATGACCCGAAAGGGCGAGGCGGACCAGAAATAGGCTGCCAGAGCCGAGGCCGCAGCCCAGAAAAGCGCCAGACCTGCGGCAAAGCCAAACAGGGCAAAAGGCATCAGCAGGGCGAACCGGTCTGCTTCCACAAGGAAAGCCGCTCCGATCCAGTAGAAGCTGCTCGAAAAATAGCCCAGGCCGAAGACCCAGCCGACAAGGGCCATCGAGCGCGCCGCCTGACGCGGACTCTTGCCAAGGGATGCGGAGTCAAGGAGCCAGACAAAGACTGGAACAGCGAGCCAGAGAATGGGAAACCAGCTGAAAGGCGCTTGCGCGAGGCTGGCCAGACAACCAAACAGGAAGGCCAGAAGCAGGCGACGCCAACCTTCCAGCAAAACGAGATTTGAAACAAGAAACGCCATGTATATGGGCCGTTTGACAAGGAATCACGATAGTGTCGGCCCATTGGTATAGGAGTTGGCAGGCGCATTCAAAGCAATAATGAAGCAAGCGGTACAAACTCTTGTAATTTATACCGCTGTTCGTCGAGAAGACGAACCCTCGCGGTCTGAAGATTGGCGAAAGGGAAAATGACCCGAATGCCAGATCAGGCGGATGTTTGGTCGCGCTGGCCCGATCAGGCGCACATGGTGGAATTCTTGATCAGCTTGAGCTTTTGCGCGTGACTGGCCTTGTCGTGGGGGCCAACCTCGCTCATTTCGAAGCCGGGTTCGGCCGTCAGGTCGCGTGGACGACCCAGATAATAGCCCTGTGCCTCCTGACAGCCTGCCATACGCAGCATGTCGAGCGTTTCCTTGTCTTCAATCCCTTCAGCCAGAATTTCGATATTGAGGCTGCGACCGATCCCGATCATGGCGGAAATAATGGCCATGTTGCCATGGCTGTTGGTCAGATCCTGCACGAAGGAGCGGTCAATCTTGATCTTGTCGATCGGGAAGGATGAGAGATAGCTCAGGGAAGAATAGCCGGTGCCAAAATCATCCAGCGCTACGGTAATGCCCATGCCGCGCAATTGCTTGAGGGTTTCAATGGTGCGCTGATTGCTCTGAATGAACAGGCTTTCGGTCACCTCCAGTTCCAGCCGGCTCGCAGGCAGGCCGGTCTCCTTGAGGATGCTCTCGACCATTTGCACCAGATCCACCTTCTTGAACTGGATGGGCGAAAGATTGACGGCGACGCGCAACGGCTGCTTCCATTGGGCCGCCGTGGTGCACGCCTCTCTCAAGGCAAATTCGGAAAGCGGCAGAATGAGGCCATTGCGTTCGGCAATCTGGATGAATGTTCCGGGAGAAATCCAGCCGCGCACCGGATGATCCCAGCGCATAAGCGCTTCAAATCCGGTCTGCTTGCCGGTGGTAATGCTGAATTGCGGCTGGAAATGCAGCTTGAATTCGCCAAGCGTAATCGATTTACCCATTTCCTGAGACAATTCATGATCCATATGGGCGCGAACATCCTGACGCTGCTCGAAACGGCAGATCTGATTGCGGCCATCCTGCTTGGCGCGCAGCAGGGCCAGCTTGGCTTGCTGCAACAGCATACCGACCCTGTAGCCATGATGGGGAAACTGGATATAGCCACCGGACACGGTGATCTCGATGGGGCGTCCATTGAAGCGATAGGGCTGCTTGAGATAGGAATGCAGGATTTGAATGCGCTGTTCGAAACTGGCGCTCGTGCCAAGCTGGTCGATGACAATGGCAAATTCGTTGCCCGAAAGACGCGCGACCATGGAGCGATTATGCTGGAAGTGAGAAAGACGCTGCGCAAATTCCTGCAACAGCAAATCGCCATTCTCGGTTCCCAGAATGGTATCCAGCTCCTTGAAGCGATCGATATCGATCAGCAGCAGCGCAAAAGGGATATTCTGGTGCTCCGCAGACTTGAGGCGCTGATAGATGGATGAAAGAAAGAGCTGACGATTGGAGAGCCCCGTCAGATTGTCTCGCGACTTGATCTCCTCGATCATGCCGCGAATGGAATCGCGCCTGCGCTTCTGATGCACGCAAGTCGAGAAGAAGAAATACCCCACCAGCGCTGTCAATCCAAAGATTGGAAGCTGCCTTATGACGGGGTTTTCATGGTCTGACAGAACAAGCGACAGGATAATGAGGCCCATCAGCATGAGGAGCTTGCGGGATGCTCCCATGTCAGGATCAATTGGCAGATATTTGGTCGACGAATCTTGCATCAAACTGCTCTTTTTAGCCAAAGCTGTCGCTTAAATTACAACCTGTTTCTGAATAAATAGGTACCTTTGTTAGTTAATGAAAAACTTCGATAATTGAAAACTTGCAAAACGCGAGCCTGTTTGGAAAAAACAGCGAATTTCGGTGCGATGGAAAGTATAAACACGGCCAAAAGAAGCAATATTTGCGGTTGATGAAGGTGAATATTTACACATCGTCAACCAAGACGTTTATGTCTTTAAATTTGTGGTGCCAATAATTTCGTGGAAAAAGAGTGCGTCTAAGAAAAACCACTTAGCCATTTCAGCGAGGGGCTGGTCTCAGGCAACGGCAGAATGGATGCTGGCAGGGGGGCGCATCTCTTCGCCCGGATCTGCTTCAATATCTCTGGGCTTGCCCAGCAGAAAGCCCTGTGCCTGATCCACTCCGGCCAGACGCAATATCTCATAGGCCTGATGATCCTCAATGCCTTCAGCCGTGATTTGCATATTCAGGCTCTTTCCCATGCCGATGACAGCAGAAATGATTGCCATGGAACTGTCGTCGGTGGCGAGATTCTGCACGAATGAGCGGTCAATCTTGATCTTGTCAAAGGGAAAGCTCGTCAGATAGGCAAGCGAGGAATAGCCCGTCCCGAAATCATCCAGCGCAATGGAAATGCCCTGCCGCTGCAGCAGCAGCAGATCCGAGGAAAGCTGCTCATTGATATCGATGAACAGGCTTTCCGTAACCTCCAGCTCCAGCCGCCTGGGGTCGAGGCCCGTCTCCAGCAGAATATCGGTCACCAGATCAGAAATGACGCACTGGCGCATTTGAATGGGAGACAGATTGACAGCCACCTTGAGCGGATTGGTCCAACGGCTCGCTATCTGGCAGGCTTCGCGCAAGACATATTCCGAAAGCGGGACGATCAGTCCGTTCTGTTCGGCAATCGGAATGAACACGCCGGGGGAAATGATACCCCGGTCTTTGTGAAGCCATCGCACCAGAGCCTCGAATCCTGTCTGCTTGCCCGTTGCAAAGCTGAACTGTGGCTGGAAATAGACCTTGAACTCGCCTTCCTGCAAGGCCCGGTCCATGTCCTGCGACAGGAAATGGTAATCCATCATCTTTGAATCTGCGACCTCGTCATAGCAGCAGATCCGGTTATGGCCTTCTTTCTTGGCGCGCTGAAGCGCGAAATAAGCATTCTGGTTGAGACCTTCGGGGTCTCTGCCATCTTCCGGAAACAGGGTGGCGCCGACCGAGACTGTCAGATCAATGGACTGCTTCTGGCACATATAGGTCTTGTAGAGTGTCTCAAAGACATTGCGTATTTTCGCCTGCAGATTGCTGTTGCTGCCGTCATAGTAAACGATGAGCGCAAATTCGTCGCCTCCGATGCGCGCGGCGTCCGAATCTGTCTCGGCCAGCTGCCCCAGCCGTTCGGCAAATTTTTGCAGCAGCTGATCTGCGGAATTATAGCCAAGAAATGCGTTGAGCTCCTTGAAGCGGTCCAGATCAAGCAGCATGAGAATGAAGGGATGATCCTTGTCATTTTCCATTCGCTCGGCCAGATGGCGTTGGAAAACCTCCCGATTGGCCAGTCCGGTCAGCTTGTCCTTGGCCACCAGCGTGTCCATGGCGGCAACAGCAGCAACCCGGGAGCTGTTCAATTGAATGAGAACCACGCAGGAAAGCATCGAGATGACGGCAATCGTGGCCAGTTGAATCATGGAGCGGGTCTCGGGGTCCTGATTGGCGAACAGGATTGAAACCGTCAGGGCACAGATGAAGTTTGCTACAAGCAGAATGGCGAGCGCAGCAATTTCCTTGCTGAACAGACGGTCATATCTGCTGAGAAAACCAATCATGAAAATGCTCCAACATTCAGGATCAGGTTAAATATAAATGAAACAAGCTAATCCCACCCTAAAGAGCATAGTAAATATTGATTTATTGTTAGGAATGAGAAAAGTAACGGTGGGACATATTGTCGTATCTTCCAATAAATTCGGGGTTATAAAATGATAACTCTGAAGTATTTGTTATAAAAAGGAAAAAAGAGGGCAGAGCCCTCTTCTTGATTTGAACTGATATTTCACTGAACTTGTACATCAGCAACAAGCCGGGGCGTTGCCCTTGTCAGGACTTGTCAATTTTGTCAAGCTTGGCAAGTGTCTCAACCGTAGGCATCGAAACGCAGCTATAGCCGGAATCAACAAATTGCACCTGACCTGTGACCTTCTTGGAAAGGTCAGACAGAAGGAAAAGCGCCGCGCCGCCAACATCCTCGATGGTGCAAACATCACGCATGGGGCTGTTGTCGCGCTGATAGCTATACATCTGCCGGGCATCGGCAATGCCGTTGCCTGCCAGAGTGCGCACCGGACCAGCCGAGATCGCATTGACGCGAATGCCTGAAGGCCCGAAGTCATTGGCAAGATAACGCACGGATGCTTCAAGCCCTGCCTTGGCGACACCCATGACATTATAGTTTGGCATGACGCGCGTCGAACCTGCATAGGTCAGCGTCAGCATGGCACCGCCATCCGGCATCAGCTCGGCTGCCCGCTTGGCCGCTTCCGTGAAGGAAAAGCAGGATATGACCATGGTGCGGGAGAAATTGTCCCGCGATGTATCCGCATAAAGGCCGCGCAGCTCGCTCTTGTCGGAAAAACCAATGGCATGAACGATGAAGTCGATCTTGCCCCATTTTTCCTTCAATGCGGCAAAGACGGCGTCTACCGAGGCGATATCTTCCACGTCGCATGGCATGACGAAATCGGAATTGACCGATTCCGCCAGCGGCTTCACGCGCTTGCCCAAGGCATCACCCTGATAGGTGAAAGCAAGTTCGGCACCCTGCTCATGCAGGGCCTGGGAAATGCCCCAGGCAATCGAGCTTGCATTGGCAACGCCCATGATCAGGCCGCGCTTTCCTTCCATAAGACCGTTCATATGCTGCCAGCCCTTATCCGTTATAACGCTGGAAAATCAGCGAAGCATTGGTGCCACCAAAGCCGAAGCTGTTGGAAAGGGCAACATCAATTGGTTTGTCGATCCGCTGGCGAACGATATTCATGTCAGCGCATTCCGGGTCCAGCTCGGTGATATGGGCGGATTCGCCAATGAAACCGGCCTGCATCATCAACAGGGAATAGATCGATTCCTGAGCACCTGCCGCGCCCAGAGAGTGGCCGGTCAGGGACTTGGTCGAAGCGATATGCGGCTGATCTTCGCCGAAGACGGCACGGATGGCGCCAATCTCGGCAACGTCACCCACCGGAGTGGAGGTGCCGTGGCAGTTGATATAGTCGATCTTGGCACCGACCGTTGCCATTGCCTGACGCATGCAGCGCTGGGCGCCTTCCCCGCTCGGGGCGACCATGTCGTAACCGTCCGAGGTTGCGCCATAACCGACCAGCTCGGCATAGATCTTGGCACCGCGGGCCTTGGCATGTTCCAGCTCTTCAAGAACCAGCACACCGGCGCCACCGGCAATGACGAAGCCGTCGCGGGTTGCGTCAAAAGCGCGGGATGCGGTTGCCGGAGCGTCGTTATATTTGGACGAAATGGCACCCATGGCATCAAACAGGTTGGACATGCTCCAGTCCAGATCTTCATGGCCACCGGCAAAGATGATGTCCTGCTTGCCCATCTGGATCAGCTCATAGGCATTGCCGATGCAATGGGCCGAGGTCGAACATGCGGAAGAAATGGAATAGTTGACACCGTGGATCTTGAACCAGGTGGCAAGGGTTGCCGAAGCGGTTGAAGACATCGCCTTGGGCACGGCAAATGGCCCGATGCGTTTTGGCGAACCATTCTTGCGGGTGATATCTGCAGCCTGCACCACGGTCTGGGTGGACGGACCGCCCGAACCCATGATGATACCGGTGCGCTCATTGGTGATATCGCTCTCTTCCAGTCCGGAATCATCAATCGCCTGCTTCATGGCGACATGGTTCCATTCGCCACCGCGCGAGAGAAAGCGCTTGGCGCGACGATCAACCAGATCGGTTGTGTCAATATCGGGAGATCCCCACACATGGCTACGGAATCCATGGTCGGCGAAATCCTGAGAGAAGGAAATGCCAGATTTTGCATCACGCAAGGATGCGGTTACGGCTTCTGCATCGTTGCCGATGGAGGAAACAATACCCAAGCCGGAAATGACTACACGTCTCATAATCGGGGCCTCACTATAAAGGTCGGGGCTCTATTTGCCAGATCATATCGGCTTATATGCTGTCAGGGCGATATGACCGAATTAATCCTCTTGATAGGTGTTCTTTCAAGTTGCTGCAACATCTCTAAAAGACCTGATTGCAAAAAAAGATCCAGAAGATGGCGTCTTTCATCAGCTCAATGAACCAGCAAAGTGGCAGGGAAAAGGACCGCAAGCCTTTTTAGGGCCTTTTCCTGCAAAAACTCCGGTTCGGAGCGGCGATCAGACGGCAGCAAGATGACTCAGCCTTCCTTGAAGGCTCCCACCCGCAGGTCTTTTGCGACGAACACGACATTGTCGTCCGCTTTCACCCAGCCATCGCCAATGCTCAGATTGAGACGGCCCTTCATCACGCGTTTGAAGTCGACACCGTAGGTCACCATCTTGGTATCTGGCGTAATCATGCCGGAAAATTTGATTTCGCCAACGGAAATGGCGCGGCCTTTTCCTTCCAGACCCAACCAGCCCAGATAGAAGCCGGTCATCTGCCAAAGCGCATCCAGGCCCAGACAGCCCGGCATCACCGGGTCTCCGGCGAAATGACAATCAAAGAACCAGCGTTCCGGATTGATGTCATATTCAGCGCGGATCATGCCTTTGTTATGCTCTCCGCCTTCTTCGGAAATGTGGGTGATCCGATCCAGCATCAGCATGGGGGGCAATGGCAATTGCGGATTACCAGGGCCGAACATTTCACCGCGGCTGCAGGTTAGAATCTCTTCATAGGTATAGCTGGATTGGCGCTGTTCCATATGGTTTCCACTCTTATCCTTCTTTGTCCCACCCGCAAGGGTCGGGTGATACAGTCAATACTTGCAAGATGCGGGTGACAGGTCCTTCGACATGCGACATGCTGCCCGATCCTTCCTTTTGCGCGCTTGGCCCAGTTGCCAGCAGGCTCGTTATTCGCGTTAAGCTTATAGCCTTTTATATGGGTAAGCACTAGGCGTGCAATGGATTAAGTCAACATTTGAGATTTTCGTCTCTTGCAAGCTGGAATAACGGGGTGCGGGAGAAGATTTACATCCTGCTCGACAGTCCCCTTGCTGCTGATCATTTAGACCGCGCATCGAAGTCTTTCAAGGCGCTTGTACAGGCATTCCTTTCATTGGTGCGTCAATATGAGTGATTGCGGTCCCGATTTCATTCGAATATTGGCAATCTAAATGGAATGGATAAAAATATTTGGCAATAAGCCATGATTTCTATGCGATTTTCCTTAGTTGTCTTGCCGAAAAGGCCAAAAAGCACTATATCTTCTTGATGCGATCCGGTTGCAAAAGAGACAGGCGAAAATGCCTGTTGCTCCGGATGGCCATTTGAGACCGGCAATCAGATGTAACCGATATCCAAGGACCAATGCCATGACCTCACAGCTGCAAAAATTCGATAAGCGATCCGCTCGTGATATGCTTGTTGGAGCAGGCCTGCGCCCGACACGTCAGAGGCTGTCGCTCGCCGAGTTGCTGTTTGCCAAAGGTGATCGCCATGTCTCCGCCGAACGGCTGCATGAGGAAGCCGAGAAGGTCAATGTTTCGGTTTCTCTCGCGACTGTCTACAACACCCTGCATCAGTTTACCGAAGCAGGCCTGTTGCGGGAAGTTGCTGTTGAAGGCACGAAAACCTATTTCGACACCAATGTCTCCGACCATTACCATTTCTATATGGAAGAAGAAGGCAAGGTCGTGGACATTCCCGGCGGAATGCGGGTTTCCGAATTGCCGCCAGTGCCAGAAGGCAAGGAAATCACACGCGTTGATGTTGTTGTCCGTTTGCGCAACAAGGCCAATTAAACAGGCGAATACCGCTTTTCTGACATCGCTCTGCTGTTGTGGCTGTTGATGACTTCAATGGCTGCAAAGGATTCGATCGTTCTGAATGCGCATCTGGCCTTTCTCTGTGCGTGAGCCGCAGGATTGTCGCCACAGGTCTCAATCGCTCCTCGCCAGCCCCGAAAAAGCACTCAAAAGGAGCCCGCAACGGCTCTTCCGGAAAAGCCTTGTGAGCGCACAGATAGACTGTGCGCTCCTGCCGATGTCAAAGATTATTCCGCAGCCGCGTCATTCTTGTATTCGGATGAGGTGGCTTCCTCCTCCGGCGACGATTTGCGCAAGGAAAAGTCCCGCTTAAGCGGCTTCTTGATGGGCTTGAGGCGAATCTTGACCCGCCGAATGCGTCGCCGATCCGCTTCCATGATCTCGAATTCGAGCCCTTCCTGACGGTGATCAACTCGCCGCGCACCGGAATGCGGCCGATCAGGGTGAAGATGAAGCCGCCCAGCGTGTCGACATCTTCCATGGATTCGTCTTCCTGCGGCAGATCTGTGCCGATGGCCTCGATGACATCGTCCAGTTCTGCCTTGGCGTCGGCAATGAAGAGATTGGGGCCGGCGCTGGCGACAAAGACGGCATCTTCATCATCATGCTCGTCCTCGATATCCCCGACCACGGTTTCGACCACATCTTCCAGCGAGACCAGACCATCGGTGCCGCCATATTCATCGATGACAAGCGCCATCTGGGTGCGGGCGGCCCGCATGGTGGCCATCAGGTCTATGGCCTGCATGGAGGGCGGAACAAACAGCACGTCGCGGATGACGCCCAGCTCCTTGAGCGGCCGGTCCAGATTGATGTTGCTCAGCGTGCGCGGCATATTGGACAGCGACATTTCGCCATCGGAAGCAAAATGAACGCTGACGACGGACCCTTCCATGGAATCAAGGGCCGGGCTTTCCGTCGCTTCCGGCAGGCAGCATTCCTTGGTCAGCAGTGACAGAACATCCTTGATATGCACCATGCCGACCGGATCATCGAGGGTTTCGCGATAGACCGGCAGTCTCGAATGGCCAACATCCTGATAGACCGCAAGCAGGGTGCCCAGTGAAATCTGATCCTCGACGGCGTCAATGTCGGCGCGTGGAATCATGACATCGCTGACCCGCATTTCCCTGAGCTCCAGAATGTTGCGGAGCATCGCCTTTTCTTCAGCGGAGAAAGTCTGATCCTTGCTGTTTTCATCTGCAAGCGCTCCCTCCATTTGCGATCGCAGGGAGGGATTGGCCAGGTTGGGCATCCAGCTGGTGAGCAAACGGGAAAACCAGTTTGCCTGCGGTTGGTGTGGTTCAGCGTCGCTGCTGTCCGCCTGTGCATCCGTCGCGGGCCTGTCGGCTTTGTTTGACGGCGTAGATAAAGAAGGGTCGGGGTCGTTCATTCTCATTCCGGCGCAGATCACTATTCTGCGCTCTCAATCCTGTTTCAAAATCAGCTTATGGTCGGGCAAGCCTGCCCGTCAATCCAGAATTTCCAAAGGCACGGTGCCTTCATAGGGGTTGGGTAGACCCAGCCGGGCCAGAATGGCGACTTCGACGCTTTCCATCTTGTCCGCTTCATCCGGCTCTATGTGATCATATCCCAGAAGATGTAAAAACCCATGTAAACACAGATGTGTTAAGTGATTGCGGATTTCAACCCCCATTTCGGCAGATTCCCGCTCCACGGTCTCATAGGCGAAAACAATATCGCCAAGCATCGGGCCAAAGGGGTCGGCATCTTCATCAATGGGAAAGGACAATACGTTGGTGGCGCTGTCCTTGCCGCGATGCTCCCTGTTGAGGGTGCGAATGGAAGCGTCATCGGTAAAGACCAGCGACACTTCGCATTCGGGCAGAAAGGCAATCCCCTCCTCGGCCATGACATGGTCCAGACCGGCAGAAAAGGCCCGCTCGATCAGGGCTTCCAGATCCGGCAAGGCCTGCCAAAGGTCGGATTCGATCAGCAGATCCTTGTCCAGACTAATAGTCTGTGCGTCAAAACCGCTCATTCCGTTGTCTCGTCATACATCGAGCCGTCATCGGATGTCCGATAGTCGGCCGGAGTGAGATGCTCTTTCGCTTCCAGCTTGTGCATGCGCTCGCGCCCGAGCACCTGCCGTGCCTTGGCCCGCCGACGGGCATCCTCGTCATAGGCATTGACGATGCGTGCCACCAGTTCATGGCGAACCACGTCCTTGGCGGTGAATTGCACCCGCACGATCGAGGGAATATCGGCCAGCAGTTCCATCGCCTGTACCAGCCCGGACTGTTCCCCGCTCGGTAGGTCAATCTGGCTTGGGTCACCGGTGATGATCATCTTGGAATTCTCGCCAAGACGGGTCAGAAACATCTTCATCTGCATCGAGGTGGTATTCTGCGCCTCGTCAAGAATGACCGCCGCATTGGAAAGGGTCCGCCCGCGCATGAAGGCAAGAGGCGCGATCTCGATGATCTTGGCCTCGATTTCCCGTTCCACCTTGTCGGCAGGCATCATGTCATAAAGCGCGTCATACAGCGGACGCAGATAGGGATCGACCTTTTCCTTCATGTCGCCGGGCAGAAAGCCGAGGCGCTCGCCCGCTTCCACGGCCGGGCGCGACAGGATGATCCGCTCGACAATGCCTCGCTCCAGCAGTGCCGCTGCATAGGCGACCGCCAGATAGGTCTTGCCGGTACCGGCCGGGCCTGTGCCGAAGATCAGATCAGCCCGATCCATGGCGCGGATATAGGCGTCCTGGGTTGCTGTGCGTGCGGTGAGTTTCTTCTTGCGGGTTGCGATCTGGGCAAAATTCATCTTGCCGCCGCCTTCGCCACCCTCGGGCATCATCGAAGGTAGCATCAGCTGCTCGTCCGAGGCCTGCGCCATGCGGATTGCACCGTCAACATCGGCCTGTTCGATCACGTCCCCGTCCTGTAATCTGTAATAGAGACTGTCAAGCGCCAGCTTGGCCTGATCGCACAGATCCCCCGGCCCCTTGATGGTGACCCGGTTGCCCCGCGCGATGGCCTCCACGCCGAGCTTCTGTTCGATGCGCGCCAGATTCTGGTCATACTCACCGAAAAGGTCAGCCGCCAGACGATTGTCATCATAGGAAAGGACGATATGCCCCATGTCGGAGGCCGCAGACGAAGCCTGCTGACTGGCAGCAGGATCCCAGCTTTTCTTGTATCCGGCCATCTTGGGGTTTTTGTCCCGATTTTCCTTGCGGTTTTTGCTTTTATCGCGACGCTGATCGCTCAAACGCTTATCCCTTCAAACAGTTTGGAATGCGAAAAAACAACCATCCGGCAACTTTTTGAGGCCTTTGCTTATGGCCGCTCGATCATGGTGCCGAACAGACTGTTGCTTCCCTGACTATCCACTTTAACTGTGACAATTTCACCAATCAATTCTTCAGCTGCATCAACTTGCACAGCTTGCAGCCAGGGCGACTTGCCGACCAGCTGCCCCTTCTCGCGCCCCTTGCGCTCCAGCAGCACGGTCATTTCGCTACCGACCTTGGAAGCATTGAATGCCTTCTGCTGCTGGTTCAGCAATTCCTGCAGGCGATAGAGGCGCTCCGATTTGATCGCGTCATCAATCTGCTCTTGGCTGTCTGCTGCCGGAGTGCCCGGACGGGGCGAATATTTGAAACTGTAGGCCGAGGCATAGGTCACCTCGCGGACAATCCGCATGGTATCCTCGAAATCCTCATCCGTCTCGCCGGGAAAACCGACGATGAAATCGCCCGAAAGCGCAATGTCGGGGCGGGCGGTGCGGATGCGATCAATCAGGCGGACATAGTCGTCATAGCTGTGCTGACGGTTCATCGCCTTGAGGATCTTGTCCGAGCCGGCCTGAACCGGCAGATGCAGATAGGGCATCAGGCTATCGAGATCCCGATGGGCTGCCATCAGTGTATCATCCATGTCGCGCGGATGGCTGGTGGTATAGCGCAATCTGTCCAGACCATCGATCTTTGCCAGTCGGAAGAGCAATTCGCCAAGGCCCCAGTCGGCCCCTTCCGGGCTCTCGCCATGATAGGCATTGACATTCTGCCCCAGCAGCGTGACTTCACGCACACCGGCTGCGGCCAGCTTTTCCGCTTCATGCAGGATCTGGCTCACCGGGCGGGAAACCTCCGCACCACGGGTATAGGGCACGACGCAGAAACTGCAGAATTTGTCGCAGCCTTCCTGAACCGTCAGAAAGGCGCTGACGCCGCGCTTGCGGGTTGCTTCCTTGCGGGCATCGGGCAGAACGGCAAATTTGTCTTCCAGCGGAAAGTCCGTATCAACCACGCGATTGCCATGGTCGGCTTTCTCGAGCAATTGCGGCAGCTTGTGATAGGCCTGCGGCCCCACCACCAGATCGACCACCGGCGCACGGCGGATGATTTCCTGCCCCTCGGCCTGGGCGACGCAACCGGCAATGCCGATCTTCATCTCGCCTTTGCCCTCTTTTGCGCGCTTTTCCTTGACCTGACGAATGCGGCCAAGCTCGGAATAGACCTTCTCTGCGGCCTTTTCGCGAATATGGCAGGTATTGAGGATCACCAGATCCGCATCTTCCATAGTTTCGGTCGGGCTGTATCCCTTCGTTGCCAGACTGTCCATCATCCGGTTGGAATCATAGACATTCATCTGGCAGCCATAGGTTTTTACAAAGACTTTCTTGTCTTCAGAAGCAGTCATGTCGGCTTGGTCCGGATCGTGTTCTTTTAAAGGGCGGCGTGAAGAGTGCGCGGCAATGAGGCGAATTTCAGAGCAAAGGCTGTAGCGCGTTTTCGCCCCTTTGCAAAGGGAAAAGGGCGAAAAAAACGCAGGAACCCGTTATGATTTGGTGAATCCGTTGCCAAAGAACATCACCCGTCATTTGCCTTTTCGCCTGCCGCTATAGTGATGCAGGTCACGCAGCATGCTTTCCCGCACCGACAATTCGGCGGCATGGGCTGCCTCCTTGCGGTCGACCTGAGGGTCATAGAGGATCGGTTCGCCATAGGTGAGGGTCACGTCAAGCGCGCCTTCCTTCATCAGCGCCCAGAGATGGGGAGCCAGATCCATGTCGCCATACCAGGCCGCCATATGACGATGCTGCCGCCCCATTGGCACTCCATGCAGGGCAGTATAGGCAATCGAGAGCGGCTGGATCCAGACTTTCTCCGGCGCATCCTCCGCCATTTGGCCGGATGTCATGGCGGCCTTGGCAGCGCCAATCAGCGCCGAGCGAAAAGGCAGCACCCGGTTGCCGTCAGAAGATGTCCCCTCGGCAAACAGCACCATGGCGTCGCCCTCCCGGAGCCGCCGGGCAATTTCCCGCGCAACAGCGCCGGTGGCCGAGCGTTTGGTCCGGTTGACAAAGATGGAGCGCTGCAATTTGGCAAAAAGCCCGAAAATGGGCCAGTTGGCCACTTCCGACTTGGCGATGAAAGAGAGAGGCTGCAGGCTGCCCAGAACCACGATATCGGTCCATGAGCAATGATTGGCCGTGATCAGCACCGCACCATCCCTGATCGGTTGGCCATTGATGGTCTTGCGAATACCCAGCGCAAGGCAGCCGACCCTGTGAAAGAATACCGGTATCCAGCGCTTGGCGGGCAGATTGAAAGTGACCGAGAGATATTGCAGCGGAATGAGAATGATCGCGACAATGCCAATCATCGCAATCGCGAGGGTGGCGCGTATGGTGGAAAGGGAAAAACCGCTTTTGTTCGACTGGGACCGGGAAATTGTCATGCTCCGTAAGCTTGATCAGACGACCCTGACATCCGGTCTTGCAGCCGGTCTGGCATCAGGTCTGGTCCCGACGAGTGTCGGAGAGCTATTTATCTGATTCTTTTATCGGCACACCATAAAGCTCGAGCCGGTGATCAACAAGCTCGAAACCGAGCCGTCTGGCCACTTCCTGCTGCAACCGTTCGATCTCTTCATCGCGAAACTCGATCACCTTGCCGGTTCTGAGGTCGATCAGATGGTCGTGATGTTCATCGGTGATGGTTTCATAGCGAGAGCGGCCATCGCGGAAATCATGGCGTTCGATGATGCCACTATCCTCGAACAGCTTGACGGTGCGATAGACGGTGGAGATGGAAATATTGCTGTCGATCTTGACCGAGCGGGCATAAAGCTCTTCGACATCGGGATGATCAATGGCATCATCCAGAACACGCGCAATGATCCGTCGCTGTTCGGTCATCCGCATGCCAGACTTGGCGCACAAAGCTTCAATGGTCGTCTTTTTGTCTGATGTCATAGCGATGATGCCTTTTCTTCCCCTTCGGGGCTTCCCGGTAAACGGCGCTTCTTCAACGGTTCGATCTGCATGATCCATGCGGTGGAGGCCTGCCCCTTATCATTATGATAATAGCCCTTCCTCTCACCCACTTTAGTGAAACCCAAGCCTTGGTAAAGGGATAATGCAGCTTTATTGCCTGCGTCAACTTCCAGAAACAGCTTGGCTATGCGGTTTCCATAAAGGAAGCGGATCATTTCCTGCATCAACTGCTTGCCGGCACCGCTATTCTGATGATCGGGATCCACCGCAATGGTCAGGATTTCCGCTTCGTCGACCACCGAGCGGGCAAGCACGAAGCCCACGGGCTTGTCGGTGATGCGCATGGTGGTGCGTCGCAATACAAAGGCCTCGACCAGCCTGTCCTGCAACAGCGCCTGCA
The DNA here is from genome assembly GCF_963676275.1 of uncultured Cohaesibacter sp. Classification (NCBI taxonomy): domain Bacteria; kingdom Pseudomonadati; phylum Pseudomonadota; class Alphaproteobacteria; order Hyphomicrobiales; family Cohaesibacteraceae; genus Cohaesibacter; species uncultured Cohaesibacter sp. The sequence goes on from NZ_OY781091.1 coordinate 4,989,763, forward strand.
ATTCGCTATCCGTCCAGCCGCGAGAAAAGCATTTATTGTGAATTTCTGCCATATCATCAATATCCGCAAAGGCTGCGGGCATGACCAGAGATGTGGTTTTGAGCGGAAAGATCATTATTCCCCTCCCGGACATGGCTGATTGATCAAATGGTAAGACGGGCTGGGCGAAATGCGGCAACTGTCTTTATGGAATCAATGCAACATGTTCCCATCTGAATGCAATAGGTTCCAGACCCCCAAATGTCGAAGAATCGGTAAAAATCACCTGTGAGCGATGGATTTTGCAGCCTGTGGCTTGGCATCCGGACCCCTCAGATAAAGCGGGGAAGGAGGCGTTGCAGCAACGGGCTGGTCAAGCGCCCAGCTGGCCAGCAGGGCCATGTCGGCAGTCGTGGTTGCAACAATTGGGATATTCTTCAGGCCCTGCCCCTCATCGCTTTGCACCACGAGAGAGGCCCCGTTGCCAATCAGGCACAGATCAGAGGCGGCTTTGCATTCCCCTGCGAAGGCTTCTGCTGCCTTGGCACTGGCATCGGTCTGCGCTATCGGAGCGGAGTGTTCTGAAGAAAGGGCAAAGATCTGGCCATAGATCTGGTTGCGGCGAGCATCGATGAAGCAGCCAACGGAGCCCTCATGCCCTGTGGCCTGTGCGGTCAGGGCAAGCGCCATCAGCGAGGAGGCTCCGATCACCGGAATATCCAGCGCAAGCCCCAGCGCTCGCGCCGTGGCGAGGCCAACCCGTAGGCCGGTAAAGCTTCCGGGGCCGACGGTGACTGCAATCCGGCCAAGATCCTTGTAGGTCAGGCCATTGTCTTGCAGCAATAGCCCCAGCTCGTCCATCAGATGTTCGGCATGTCCGCGCCCGAGCATCAGCGAACGGCCTGTTCGCCTGATGGTGTCATGCTCGCGTATCGCCAGCCCAACCGAACAGGCCTCCAGCGCCGTATCCAGCGCGAGGCAGATGTCTTGCTTATCACTCATGATGACCCGGCTCCGCAGGAGCTTTTTTCGGTATGCTTTTGTTGAAAAGGGGTGATGAAACAGCCCGAAACCTGTTTAGAAGCAGAAGCGGGCGATGTCAAACCGTCAACCCAGAACCTTTTCCCACTTCTCGCATTTCTGCGTGAAGAGCCGCTCCATCTCGGCAAGGAACATCTCCCGGCTGTCGCAAGACTGGGCCAGCACGGCGAGCGCCACGATGGCCGCATCGACAGCCTCCTCGCGCACGTCAGCAAGAGTGAGGCCCTTGTAGGCTGAACCGTGTGCGCCTGTGGCCGAAAGGACGGCCTGCGAAACCTCGCCGACCTCCTCGCTGAGCTTGAGCACACGCTCCTGCAGGCTCTTCCGATCACGGGTCGTCAGCTCGAAAATGCTATCAAGCCTCGACATGGAACTGGTTCCGATATCGCTTGATCATACTATATCTGTCTGACTTCCTGCACGTCTGGCAGGAAATGACGCAGGAGATTTTCAATGCCATGCTTGAGGGTTGCCGTGGCTGACGGGCATCCGGCGCAAGCGCCGCGCATGGTCAGATAGACAATGCCGTCGCGATAGCCATGGAAGGTTATGTCGCCGCCATCCTGGGAAACCGCAGGCCGGACGCGCGTGTCGAGCAATTCCTTGATGGTGGCGACGATTTCAGCGTCGGCCTCATCAAAATCCTCGCCGCTGGTCTGGGCGGCTTCTTCCTGCCTGATCACAGGCGCGCCGGACATGAAATGCTCCATGATGGCGCCAAGAATGGCTGGCTTGATATGCTGCCAATCTGCATCACCCTTGGTGATCGACACGAAATCAAAGCCGAAAAACACCCCTTCCACGCCATCAATCGTGAAAAGCTTTTCGGCCAGAGGCGATGCTGCCGCTTCGCTGGCGGAGCGGAAATCCATGGTGCCCGATTCCAGAACAACCTTACCGGGAAGAAATTTCAGGGTCGCAGGATTGGGGGTCGCTTCGGTCTGAATAAACATAGTCTTTCCTTTTGGAGCATGGCTTGGCAAGCACTCTCAAGCGCTGCTCCCCATCATATATGCTAATGATTGGTGCGGATAGCTGAAAAGTTTACTCCTCATTCATCGCACCCTATTGCAGATTACATATGGATTTTGGCGCAATCTTCAAGAAGAGCGCCGGTCAGGGCTGCGGGTATGGGGCTCTTTCCCCCGCGTTGCTAACAGATTGCCTTGATATCTTCGTCGGACAGATCACCCGGAACGATGGTCACGGGCAAGGGGAAGGATGATTTGCCCGATTGGCTGGAGATGGAAGAGACCAGCGGACCGGGCCCTTCCTTGGAGCCGACCGCTGCGGCCAGAACCAGAATGCCGATATCCTTGTCCTCTTCGATCAGCGCATTGATCTGCTCGGCGACATTGCCGTCGCGGACAACGCATTCTGTCGGAATGGCGGCAATGCTCTCCACCCGTTCCTTATATTCTGCCAGTCGTTCATGGGCGGCTTCATGCGCTTCGGCGAGCATGATTTCCTTCACGCCCAGCCAGTGATTGAAATGTTCCAGCTCGACAGCGACCATCATGACCAGCGCACCGCCGGTCGCAGCGGCCCGGTAAGTGGCATAGGTAACAGCGCGGTCGCATTCCTCGGTGTCATCAACAACGACGAGAAACTTGCGGAAGTGACCTTCATCGTGAATTGTGCGATCCATAATCATGAAATGACCCTGCCATGTCGCGCAGCTTTGAGCAAGTGGCGCATTTGTGAAGTGCCCAGTCTTTGAGGCTCGGTTTTTCCAAGAGGCTCAGATTTTCCAAGAAGTCCCCCGGCTCTCCCCCTCGGAGCGCTCAATGACCACGCAATAATAGACCAAGATATTTGGCAAAAAACAACCCGGCGACCTGATCAATGCGGTAGCCGGGCTGAACTATTTGTTCGTATCGCTTCCGAAACGGATTCAGGAAGGACAGATCAGCTGCGAATGAAGCCGACGATATCCTTCACCTGATCGAGAATCGGATTGGCGATCGCGGCAGCTTTCTCGGCGCCATGGGCGAGCACGGCGTCGATATGGCCCGGATCATCCATCAGGCGGCGCATCTCGTCGGTGATCGGCGACAGCTTGCTGACGGAAAGGTCGATCAGGGCCGGTTTGAAGGTCGAGAATTCGGCGCCGCCAAATTCACTCAGCACTTCAGTCTTGGCCTTGCCGGAAAGCGCAGCATAGATGCCCACCAGATTGGAGGCCTCCGGGCGGCCTTCAAGGCCATCAAGCTCGCTGGGAAGGGCTTCGGGATCGGTTTTCGCCTTGCGGATCTTGAGGGCAATGGCGTCGGCATCGTCCGTCATGTTGATGCGTGCCTTGTCGGAAGCGTCCGAGGAGGACATCTTTTTGGAGCCGTCACGCAGCGACATGACGCGCGGAGCCGGTCCGCCAATCAGCGGCTCGGTCAGCGGGAAGAAGACCTGTTCGGGATCCGTGGTCACGTCGCGACCGACATTCTCCACCCCGTAGCCCAGAGCGGCGATGCGTTCGGCATAGTCGACATTGAATTTCTGCGCCGTATCGCGGCACAGCTCCACATGCTGTTTCTGGTCTTCACCAACCGGCACATGGGTTGCCTTGTAGATCAGGATATCGGCGGACATCAGGTTCGGATAGACGAACAGGCCGGTCGAGACATTGTCCTTGTTCTTGCCTGCCTTGTCCTTGAACTGGGTCATGCGGTTGAGCCAGCCCATCCGTGCCACGCAGTTGAAGATCCAGCCCAGTTCGGCATGGGCGGAAACACGGCTCTGGTTGAAAACAATATGCTTCTCCGGGTCGATGCCCGAAGCAAGAAAACCGGCGGTCACTTCGCGGGTGCGGCGCATCAGGCCTTCCGGATCCTGTGCGACGGTGATCGCATGCATGTCAACAACAGAGAAAACACAATTATAGGAGGCCTGCAGGTCAACAAATTTGGTGATGGCACCAAGATAGTTGCCCAGATGCAGGTTGCCCGATGGCTGAATGCCGGAGAAAACGCGTGGCTCGAAATTGGCCATTTGAAAATCCTCGTAATGTTGCCCAGGCGGTTGGAAACGCGAGGGGGAGGTAAAAAAGATGCCGCATGGTCTCATATTCCACGTCAGTTGAGCGCGGCGGGACAATGCGGCTTGGGGGTTATCGGACATCGAAGGGGCGGATGCAAGTGGATTCAGGCGGATACCAGCCGCAACGCCCCGCTTTCTTATTCCGTGTCGCGATGCAGCAGGCGCTTTTTCATTTCCGATAGGGAAAGCGAGCCAGTACCGATGGCGGCGATGAGAAACAGCAGCAATCCGGCAAGAACCAGACCGCCAAGCGCGCTGAGCCGGGTTATGAAAAACTCCGCTCTCAGCCATGGCTGAAGCAGGCCGGACAGATAATAGACCCCGGCCCCCATGATCAGCGAGGCAAGGGTGAACAGGATCAGGCGACGAACCAGCAACTTGTCTGCGCTGAAATGGCCCCGCCGCCACAGGGCGATACCGAGCATCAGGGCGTTGATCCACCCCGAGGCAGACGTCGCAATGGCAAGGCCGACATGCTGGAAGAAGGGGAACAGAAGCAGCGCACCGCCGACATTGATCACCATGCCCACGGCAGCAAACAGCATCGGGGTCTTGGTATCGTGGCGGGCAAAGAAGCCGGGCGACAAAACCTTGTTGAGCACGAAAGCCGGCAGACCAATCGCATAGGCGCAGAGCGCAATGGCGGTCATATGGGTATCGTTGGCGGTGAATTGTCCGCGCTGGAACAGCACCTCGATGATCGGAGCGGGAATGACCGCCAGCGCCACGGCAGCAGGCAGAGTGAGGAACATGGCAAATTCCATGGCCCTGTTCTGCGCATGGGAGACCGAGTTTTCATCACCGGCCTTGACCCGCTTGGACAGATCGGGCAGCAGCACCACCCCGATTGCCACGCCAACCACGCCAAGCGGTAACTGATAGATACGGTCCGCATAATAAAGATAGGATACCGCACCAGCCTGATAGGAGGCGATGATCGTGCCGACCGTGATATTGATCTGGGTGACACCACCGGCGATAAGGCCCGGAATGCCGAGCTTGAGCAATTTTCTGACCGGCTCGGAAAAGGTCGGACGGCGCAGGGATATGGGAAAACGGGCCTTGCGCAAGGACCAGATGAGCGAGACCAGCTGCACGAAACCGGCAACAAACACGCCCCATGACAAAAGATGACCGGCCTGTTCGCTCTGGCCCGCGCCAAGGGCGAGTATGATGACCAGCGTTCCGATCAGCACCACATTGAGCAGCACCGGCGCAAAGGCTGCCGCAGCGAACCGGCCAAGCGAATTGAGAATGCCCGACAAGAAGGCGATGACGGACATATAGAGCAGATAGGGAAAGGTAATGCGGGTGAGCAACACCGACAGCTCGAACTTGCTTGGATCTTCGCTGAAGCCGGGGGCCAGCACATAGATCAGCAGAGGCATGGCCAGCTCGGCCAGAGCGGTGAAGATCAGCAGCACGAACAGCAGTCCGGCCAGAATATCCTCTGCCGTGCGGCGCGCGCCCTTGACGCCCTCATCCTGTAGCGAGGCCGCAAAAATGGGAACAAAGGCGGAGTTGAAGGCCCCTTCGGCAAACAGGCGGCGAAACAGGTTCGGCAGGCGGAAAGCGACGATGAAGGCATCGGCCACCGGCCCGGAACCCAGATTGGCCGCAATCATGATATCGCGAATGAAGCCCAGAGCACGGCTGGCCAGCGTCGCCACACCAACGGTGGCAAAATTCCGCAACATCGACATGGTTGGATCCTTCCTCAATCCGGCCCCTGGTGGGCCTGCCGAAAGCACTTATCGCGCCCTTGAGGCCGCTTCAACAGCAAAGCAAAAACGGCCGCGCTTTATGCACGTTGCTCTGCAACCGGACCTTGCCCGAACGGCCTACTCACCTGTTTCCCGGCTTATTGTCCGTCTCGTTGCCCGTCAAGGCTTCCATCATGCGTTCTTCTATGGCTTTTTTGCGGTCGGGATTGGTGATTTTCGCCCCCGTCAGGTCGGTGACATAGAAGGCGTCGACAACGCGCTCGCCATAGGTTGAAATATGGGCCGAGGCGATATCGAGATTAAGGGCGGACAGCGTTCGTGTCAGCGCCGAAAGCAGCCCGGAGCGATCCATGCCTTCGACCTCGACAACGGTTGACCGGTTGGACAATTCGTTGTTGACCGAAACCTTCGATTTCGTGCGGAAGGTCTTGTAGCGCTTCTTGTGGCCTTCCTTCTGCTTGACCAGTGGCGGCAGACGGGTTTCGCCCTTGAGAACCTGCACCAGCAGATCGACAATGCGATTGGCCCGGCGGCGTTCGTCGCGATCCTCGTCGAATTCGCGATTGATCAGGATGGTGTCCAGCGCCCGGCCGTCGGTGGTGGTAAAGACCATGGCATCGACGATATTGGCGCCCGCCGCAGCGCAGGCCCCCGCGATCATCGAAAGCAGGCGCGGATGGTCCGGGGCCAGAATGGTGATTTCGGTGATGCCTTCAAACTCATAAGGCTTGATGGCGGTCGCCACTTTCTTCCCGTCCTTGTCGGCTTGACGGATCAGTTCGGCATGTTCCACTGCATTGTCGACATCGGTGCGCGACCAATAGGCTTCGTAATGCAGATTGAGATAGGTGGCAACTTCCGCTTCGCTCCAGTGGGAGAGACGGGCTGCAACCCGTTCCTTCATGGCGGCAACGCGCGCATCGCGGCTCTTCTGGGAATGTCCACCGGTCAGGATCGGCTCGGATTCCGAATAGAGCGTGCGCAGCAACTGCCCCTTCCAGCCGTTCCAGACACCGGGGCCGACAGCCTTGATGTCGGCGATGGTCAGGATCAGCAACATCCGCATCCGCTCCATGGTCTGAACCACGGCGCAGAAATCAAGAATTGTCTTGCGGTCGGACAGATCGCGCGACTGGGAAACCTGACTCATGGTCAGATGTTCCAGCACCAGCCATGAAACCTGCTCGGTCTGCTCTTCGGTCAGCCCGAAGCGCGGGCAAAGCTCCAGAGCCACCCGCGCCCCCGCCGTGGAGTGGCTCTCGGGCCGCCCCTTGGCGATATCATGCAGGAAGACCGCCACATAGAGCACCACGCGGTCCTTGATATTGAGCACGAAATCATGGGCCAGCGGATGCTCGTCGCCCAGTTCCTGCTTCTCGATCTCGGACAGGATGCCAACGGCTCTGAGCAGATGCTCATCCACCGTATAGTGATGATACATGTTGAACTGCATCATCGCGACGATGCGCCCGAATTCGGGGATGAATTTACCCAGAACGCCCGATTCCGTCATCCGCCGCAAGATGCTTTCCGGATCCCGTCGCGAGGTCAGGATACGCAGGAAAATGGCATTGGCTTCCGGATCATTGCGCAAGTCATTGTCGATGAGATTGAGATTGCGGTGAATGGCCTGCATGGCGTCCGGATGGAAGGAGACATTTTCCCGGTCGGCAAGTTCGAAAATCTTCAGCAGATTGCGCGGATCCTTGGTGAAGGTTTCGGCGCTTTCCACCGAAATGCGGCCATGATCAATCAGGAAGCCTTCCGCATTGCGCACCTTGCGTCGCTTGAAGGGCGATGGAATGGGAATGGCGGCAAAGAAGCGGTTGATGCCCGGCGCCGACCGGCCAAAATCCTCTTCCAGTGCCGAACAGAAAATTCGCGTGATCTCGCCCACTTCCTTGGCCACGAGGAAATAATGCTTCATGAAGCGCTCGACGCCATTCTGCCCGGGGCGCTTGCGGTAGCCAAGACGGGTGGAAAGCTCGCGCTGCACATCAAATGACAGTCGCTCTTCGGGGCGGTCGGTGAGGAAATGCAAATGGCAGCGCACGGTCCAGAGATGATTATTGGCCTTCTTGAAGCGGTTATATTCGTCTTCCGTAAAGACCCCTGCCTTGATCAGGGCGCGCGCCCGGCGCACGCGATAGGCATATTGGCCGATCCAGAACAGGGTCTGGATATCGCGCAGGCCACCCTTGCCTTCCTTGATATTCGGCTCGACCATATAGCGCGAATTGCCCTGCTGGTTATGGCGTGAATCGCGTTCGGCCAGTTTGGCAGTGATGAATTCGGCGGAGGTGTTGCGCAGCACATCCTTGTCGAATTTCTCGATCAGTTCGTCAAAGAGCTTTTTCTCGCCATCAATGAAGCGTGCTTCCAGAAGGGCGGTGCGGATGGTCATGTCGCCGCGCGACAGGCGCACGCATTCATTCAACGTGCGGGTGGCATGGCCCACTTTCTGCCCCAGATCCCACAGCATATAGAGAATATATTCGACAACGCTCTCCCCCCACGGGGTCTGCTTGTAGGGCAGCAGAAACAACAAATCGATATCCGAATGCGGTGCGAGCGTGGCGCGTCCATAGCCGCCCACCGCCACCACGGCCAGATGCTCCGAAGAGGATGGATTCTTGGTTGGATAGACATGATGGACAGCGAAGCGATGGATCAGCGTGATGATCTGGTCTTCCAGATAGGAAAGCCGGATGGCGCAAAGAATGCCCAGACCATCCTGATTGAGCAATTTCTCAGCCCTTGTCCGCCCCTGTTGCAGCACCTGCTTGAACAGTTTGAGAATGTCGGCTCTTGTCTTGAAGTCCGATGCATCTCCCCCATGCTCTGCAACAATTTGTTCCAGCTTGTTCCAGGTGGCATCATAGTCAATCAGACCGTCATTCTGGGGGGCAATGATCATTTTACTACGCCTTGTTCTTTTCTGCTGCGGCATCAATGGCACAAAGAGATTTGATTTCTGGTTAAATAGATCAAAATATCACTCTATTCACTATAATATGACGCATATTCGCGCAATTCCCGCTGATGAAAAAGTCTTCCCGATCCGCAGCGTGCTTCTGCGGGGCAGATGCCTGCCGGGCAAATATCAGCCCGGCAGAAGGGCCTTGAGCTTGTATAGCGCCTCATGGGCTTCTCTGGGGCTCATGTCATCGGGGTCGATGGCCTCCAGCGCATCCCTGAGAAGGTCCTGCTCGACCACTTGCGGCTCGGCAGCTCTGACAGAGACCGAGAAGAGCGGCAGATCGTCGATTGAGGCAGCCGGAGATTGCCGGTCTCCCTCCTCCAGATGCTGCAACACATCGCGGGCGCGGGCAATCACCCCATCAGGCAAGCCGGCCAGCTTGGCCACCTGAATACCGTAGGAACGGTCCGCCGCACCGGGCACGATCTGATGCAGGAAGACGACATCACCCTGCCATTCCTTGACCTTGACTGTGGCATTGATCAGGCGTGGCAATTTCTCATGCAGCACCGTCAGCTCATGGTAATGGGTGGCAAACAGAGCCCGCGCGCGGTTGATTTCATGCAGATTCTCGATGGTGGCCCAGGCGATGGAAAGCCCGTCGAAAGTCGCCGTGCCGCGGCCGATTTCGTCCAGAATGACCAGTGACCGCTCACCGGCCTGATTGAGAATGGCGGCCGTTTCCACCATCTCCACCATGAAGGTAGAGCGGCCCCGGGCCAGATCATCCGCCGCACCGACGCGGGAGAAAAGCCGGTCGACAAGGCCGATATGGGCCGCCTCGGCAGGCACGAAAGAGCCCATCTGCGCCAGAATGGCAATCAGCGCATTCTGCCTCAGGAAGGTCGATTTACCGGCCATGTTCGGGCCGGTCATCAGCCAGATGCGGCCATGAAGATGGCTGCCCTTGGGGCTGAGGTCGCAATCATTGGCCACGAAGGGATCGCTGCCATCCCGTTGCAACGCGATCTCGACCACCGGATGACGGCCATTGCGAATATCAAAGGCCAGACTGTCATCAACCCGCGGGCGGCAATAGTTGCGCTCTTCGGCAAGGCGGGCAAGGGCAATGGAGACATCGATGACGGCAATGGCTCTTGCCGCCTGCTTGATCAGATCCTGCGAGGCAAGGATCGCTTCGCGCAGGGTCTCGAAAATCGCAAGCTCAATGGCCACCACCTTGGCTCCGGCCGAGGCAATCCGCGCTTCCAGATCGGCGAGTTCGGTGGTGGTAAAGCGCACCGCATTGGCAAGAGTCTGGCGATGGATAAAGGTTTCATTGAGCGGTGCGGACATCAGCTTGTCCGCATTATTCGCCGTCACCTCGATGAAATAACCCAGCACATTGTTATGCTTGACCTTGACGGACTTGATGCCGGAAAGCTCGGCATAGTCGGCTTGAAGCGAGGCAATGACCCGCCGGCTCTCGTCGCGCAGGGAGCGCAACTCGTCAAGGCTGGCGTCATATCCCGAGCGCACGAAACCGCCGTCGCGTTTTTGCAACGGCATTTCCTCGTCAAGCGCATCGGTGAGCAATTGTCCCAGTTGTTGCGGCATGGCCAAAAGGGCCTGACGCGCCTCTTCCAGCTCGACGGGGAGCACACGCTCGCCATCGGTCGGGCCGAGATGATCCATCAGCGCAAAGATTGTCGCAAAGCCGCTGCGAATGGCTCCCATGTCTCTGGGGCCGCCGCGATCCAGCGCCAGACGCGAAAGCGCACGCGGCATGTCCGGCGCGGCCTTGAGGTCTTCGAGCAGATCTTCCCTGATCCAGCTATTTTCCAGAAACCAGCCAACGGCCTCCTGTCGCGCCAGAATCGGATCCAGTGCCGCAAGCGGCGCCGACAGGCGTGAGGCCAGCAGACGCGACCCTCCGCCGGTTACCGTCTTGTCGATGATCGACAGCAGGCTGCCCTTCTTGTCGCCGGAAAGGGTGCGCACCAGTTCGAGATTGGCCCGCGTGGCCGAATCGATGGCCATGGTGCGACCGGAAAGCTCCCGCTGTGGCGGGCTGAGCGGCGGGCGCGCCCCCAGCTGGGTCTTCTCGACATAGGCCAGAATGGCGCTTGCCGCCATCAGCTCCACCCGCTGATAATGGCCATGGCCATCAAGGGTGGAAAGGCCGAAATAATCCAGCAGCCTGTCCTCTGCCGTGGCGCCATCGAAAAAGGCCCGAGGCACGGGCGAGAAGCTGGCGCGCAATGTGTCCTTGAGCGGGCGGATATCCTCATCCATCAGCATGTGATCGGCAATGATCACCTCGCGCGCATCAATCCGCGCCAACTCGGCACCAAGTCGCAGATGGTCCAGCGCCAGCACGCCATAGTCCCCGGTGGAAAGCTCAAGCCACGAAAGACCATAGAGCTGGCCGTCATCGCCCGATTTCACCCGCGCAACAGCGGCCAGATAATTCGAGCTGGAGGCATCCAGCAAACTGTCCTCGGTGAGGGTGCCCGGTGTGATCAGGCGGATGACATCCCGCTTCACCACCGATTTGGAGCCCCGCTTCTTGGCTTCCGCCGGATCTTCGGTCTGCTCGCAGACGGCCACCTTGTAACCAAGCGCGATCAGGCGTTCCAGATAGCCTTCGGCCGCATGCACCGGCACGCCGCACATCGGGATGTCATCCCCCAGATGCTTGCCGCGCTTGGTCAGCGTAATGCCCAGAGCCTGCGAGGCTTCCCGGGCGTCATCGAAGAAAAGCTCGTAGAAATCGCCCATGCGATAGAATAACAGACTGTCCGGATTGGCGGTCTTGATCTCGATATATTGCTCCATCATCGGCGTAGCCTTGGCAGATGGTGCTGATTTTGAGGAATTATTTTTTTCTTGCCCGACGCTCGACATGAATTTTCTGCTGCTTCCGTGTTTGTCGCGAATCTTGATGGTGCCAGTTCGCGGCAATCTATCAAGTCATGGCTGAGAGGGCCACCACTGAGCCATTTTGTCGAATTGTTTCACCTAAGACGAAGGTGTAATGTGAATAACTGCTTACCCTAATATGGCGATGGACAGGAGAGCCTCTACTATTGCTCTCGATATAAAAGCCAGTCATGACAAAATATATTTTTGATTATTCGCATATACTGGAGGAATGTTTTTGTGCGAAATGTGACTGAGTAGCCAAAGGATAAGAAGCTTTGCGAAAAAGCTCTACCAAAAATGATTGGAGACTACAGTGAAGGTGGATCAGGACAACCCTATTATTAGTGTGACTGTGACGGATGAGGAGGCCTTGGACTTTCATCAGAAGGGCAGACCCGGCAAGATCGAAATTGTTGCGACCAAACCAATGGCAACGCAGCGCGATCTTTCCCTGGCCTATTCGCCCGGTGTTGCAGCACCCGTGCGTGCTATTGCAGAAGATCCCTCGCGCGCTTTCGACTATACGGCAAGAGGCAATATCGTTGCCGTGATTTCAAATGGTTCTGCCATTCTCGGGCTCGGCAATCTGGGCCCGCTGGCATCCAAACCGGTCATGGAAGGCAAGGCCGTTCTGTTCAAGCGCTTTGCCGACGTGGATTCCATCGATCTGGAAGTCGATGCATCCGATCCGGATGATTTCATCAAGGCCGTGCGCCATCTTGGCCCTTCCTTCGGTGGCATCAATCTGGAGGATATCAAGGCGCCGGAATGCTTTATCATCGAGCAGACGCTCAAGGAAGCCATGGACATTCCGGTCTTTCACGATGACCAGCATGGCACGGCAATCATTGCTGCCGCCGGTCTGCTCAATGCGTTGCAACTGACCGGCCGCGAACTCAAGGACACCAAGGTGGTGTGCAACGGTGCGGGTGCGGCGGGCATTGCCTGTATCGAACTGGTCAAGGCGATGGGCATTCCCCATCGCAATGTCATTCTTTGCGATACCAAGGGGCCGATCTATGAAGGCCGCAAGGAAGGCATGAACCAGTGGAAGTCCAAGCATGCGGTGCCAACCGAGGCGCGCAGTCTGGCTGAAGCGCTCAAGGGGGCAGATGTCTTCTTCGGTGTTTCGGTGAAAGGGGCCCTGACGCCGGACATGGTGGCCGAAATGGCACCATCACCGATCATCTTTGCCATGGCGAACCCGGATCCTGAAATCACGCCGGAAGAAGCCAAATCGGCCCGCCCGGACGCCATCGTCGCTACCGGGCGTTCCGACTATCCCAACCAGGTCAACAATGTGCTCGGTTTCCCCTATATCTTCCGTGGCGCACTGGATGTGCGGGCGACCGGAATCAATGAGGAAATGAAGGTTGCTGCTGCGCGGGCCCTTGCGGCGCTGGCGCAGGAAGATGTGCCCGATGAGGTGGTCAGTGCCTATCAGGGCAAGGATCGGCCGAAATTCGGTCCCGATTATATCATTCCGGTGCCGTTCGATCCGCGCCTTCTCAGCTCCATTCCACCCGCAGTTGCCAAAGCGGCCATGGAAACCGGGGTTGCGCGTCGGCCGATCGTTGATCTGGAGGCCTATGCCCAGCAGCTTCATGCAAGGCGCGACCCGCTGGCCGCTACTCTGCAGGGGGTCTATTCGAAGGTGCGTCGCAATCCCAAGCGGGTTGTCTTCACCGAAGGTGAGGAAGAGCAGGTCATCCGTGCAGCGGTTGCCTTTGCCAATGACCAGTTGGGAACGGCCATTCTGGTCGGGCGCGATGATCTCATTCGCAAAAGGGCAAAGGATGCCGGGATCGATCTGAATCGACCGGGCATCGAATTGGTCAATGCCCGCCTTTCCGGGCGGACCGAAGAATATGCCGAGCATCTCTATCACCGCCTGCAGCGGCGGGGCTATCTCTATCGCGATTGCATGCGGATGGTGAATAGCGATCGCAATATCTATGCCGCTTCGATGATTGCCAGAGGCGATGCCGATGCCATGATTTCCGGTGTGACGCGGAATTACTCCATCGTGCTGGAAGATGTGCAGAAGGTCATCGATCCGCATCCGGGCCACCGCGTGATCGGCGTCACGATCGCCCTTTGCAAGGGACGCACGGTGCTGGTTGCCGATACGGCGGTGCATGAAATGCCGACCGCTCAGGAGCTGGCCGACATTGCCGAGGAAGCATCCGGCGTGGCGCGCAAACTGGGCATCGAGCCCCGTGTTGCCATGCTGGCCTATTCCACCTTCGGTCATCCGGCCGGGGAACGTTCGGAGAATATGCGCGAAGCGGTGAAGATACTGGATCGTCGTCGCGTGGACTTCGAATATGATGGTGAAATGGCCGCCGATGTGGCGCTGAACCGCGACCTCATGAAGGCTTATCCCTTCTGTCGTCTGTCCGGCGCGGCAAATGTGCTGGTGATGCCAGCATTCCATGCAGCATCCATTTCTACCAAGATGTTGCAGGAACTCGGTGGCGCGACCATTCTCGGCCCGCTGCTGGTCGGACTGGACAAGCCGGTGCAGATTCTGCCGCTCGGTGCCAAGGATGTCGACATCGTCAACATGGCGGCTCTGGCGGCCTATAATCTCGGGTCCTGATTTCGTTTCAAGCTCAAATTGAGCATTCAAGACATGAAAAGGGAGGTATCATTCTCGATACCTCCCTTTTTTCTGGATCTGTATTCCGGTGCTGTTAGAGGCGGGCATCTGCGCCCCTTCGATGCGCCCTACTGATGCATCGCGACGGCGTCTTTCACATTGCTGGTGCTGTAATGGTCGATATATCTGGGATCGATATTTTCCAGCGGCAGAATGATCAGCACATCCGTGGTGCCGAACTGGTGATCCACCATGGCATTGTTGCTGAAATAGCATCCAAGACGCATATAGGCCTTGAGCAAGGGCGGCAGGCTACGCAGCGCGGCCTTGTCATTGATGGCAGAAGGATCCATCTGTTCCAGCGGCACGCTGATCTGCGGCCATGCATCAACGGACCATTCCTCCGGTGCCTTGCCCAGTTTGGACAGGAAAGTCAGTGGTTCGGACAGTTGTTTCGGATCCGTTCCCATAATCGAGGCGCAACCGATCATGACATCGATCTTGTGAATCTGCACATAGGCCCAGATGCCTTGCCAGAGCAGTTCGATGGTGCGCTTGGTGCGATATTCCTTCAGCACGCAAGACCGCCCCAGCTCGAGAAAATGCCGATCCGCGTGATTGTTGATGATGGCGCCGATATTGAATTCCGACGCCGTATAGAAACCGCCATAGAGATTGGCCATTTCCTGCCGCAGCAGCCTGTAGGTGCCGACAATGCGCGGCTCGCGACGGCCAAAGGCCTTTTTCGGTGAATCGTGGTCCAGAACCAGCAGATGATCGCAGATCGCATCATAGGCGTCGGCATCACGGCGGGTGAATTTGGTCTGGCTGTCCGGCTTGGCAGCCATTTCCTTGTAAAAAACCTTGTAGCGCAGGCGCTGGGCCTTGCGGATCTCGCGTTCGGTCTGGGCCAGCCTTATTTCCAGAGACCCGACACGCCCCAGCGTAATCGGTTTGGAGCTGATCGGATTTCCATCCCTGAGGCGATTGCGTCGCAATGCGGCCATCAGTTTGCTGGAAAGATTGGGCTTGAGAAGGGGCGGAGGCGGGCAGGGAAGGCCTCCTCGGTCGAAATCGGGATTGTTATCCAGCATGGCCATCGTTTTCGTCCTCCTCGACGATCAAGAGCCGGGCGAGTGATTCGCGGAGCCTAAAATGTCGATTATGAGCAGCCTGTCTTTTTGCAGGCCTTTTCCTTTTCGCACAGGCCCCTTAGCACAGACGAAAAGCCAGATATTTGATTTGATATCGTTTCTTCAACGAAAGCAGTATCAAAGCGGACCAGCTGCACTTGCTGTCGTCAGCGAAAGGCAACAAAGACCGCTTCTGATGCGGAGCCGTAAAGAAATTATAGTACAGTTTTGTGACATTCGGTGCTTTTATCGAGCATTCGACGAATGATTTCGACAAGTCTTTCCGGTTCAACCGGCTTGACGATATAGTCGGCAAAACCGCGAGACAGGCAGGTTTCTCTTGTTTCCTGCAGGGCATCGGCCGTGAAAGCGAGTTTGGGTACCGGCTTCATCTTGGCCTGATCTATTGTTTCCATGGCATCAAACAGGGAAAGGCCATCCATATCGGGCATATGCAGATCCAGCAGCGCCAGATCGAAAGGCTGTTCCTTGCCATAGGCCTCAAGAGCATCCTTGCCCGATGCCACCAGACAGACTTCCATGCCGGCTTTTTGCAGCACCGTGCGCGCCAGAAGCGCATTGATCTCGTTATCCTCGACCAGCAGAATGCGTGCCACTTCTGCCGCCGCGCTCGCCTGCTCTTCGGCTTGCTTGTCCTCTCCTGTGCGCGGAGCATCTCCACCCGTGGCCGGGTTTGCACTGTCATCAGGCCTGCCTTTAGGCAATCCGGAAGACGGCGTTTCAGAAAAGGCTGTTGCTGAATCCTCGTGCAGATTGGGATGGCCGAGCAGGGATTGCCGGAGCGAGAGCTGGCGAACCGGCTTGACCAGATAGGCGCTGATGCCGCAATTGCGCATCTGCGGGATGACCCGGCGCTCGCCCGGCTCCAGCAGGATGATGCGACTGCGCGGCAGCGGTCGGGTCAGCCGCCCCCCCTGCATCGGGTCAAAAGCGGAAATGATGTCCGAGGCCTTGTCCGGTTCGGCTCCGTTGATCAGCAGGTGATCGGGCGACAATGCCTTTCCTTCTTTCTTCCATTGTGCATGGGAAAAGGAATGAAAGCTGATCCCCCAGTCCCGACAATAGGAATAGAGTGCCCGTTCATCGGCTTTGGTCAAATCGATGCCGACCAGAACATCACCATTCAGCGCTTCTGTTCTGCCCCTGCCCGATGCGAGATCGAGGGTGTCATTCTCCTCCTCTTCCTCTTCATTCAGCCATGAAGCCTGAATATGCAGGGTGAAGGTTGCTCCCTTTCCCGCGATGCTGGAAAGCTCGATATCCCCTTCCATCATCCGGGCGAGACGCCGGGATATGGCCAGCCCGAGCCCGGATCCCTCATGCTGGCGTGCGCGTGTGGTGTCGGCCTGCTCGAATTCTTCGAAAAGGCGGGTCTTGAGCTCATCATCGATGCCCGGCCCGGTGTCGCGCACGGCCATCAGCATGGTGACCATTTCCCCTTCCTGCGGTTCCTCCTGGCAGGAAAGGGACAGGTTGATCGCCCCTTCGGCGGTAAATTTGATGGCATTGCCCAGCAGATTGACCAGAATCTGCCGCACGCGCACGGAATCGATCAGCAACTTGTCTGGCACATTGGCTCCGACCCATGAAGCGACCGAGAGCCCCTTGTCCTGAGCGTCGGGCGCGAGCAGCTCGACCACATCTTCCATCAGGCGTGTGGGGGAGGTCCATTCATAGGTCAGCGTCAGCTTGCCAGCCTCGATGCGCGAGAGATCAAGCACATCATTGACCAGAGCCAGAAGGGCCGTTCCCGATTGCCTGAGAGCCTGACTATAGCTGGTCTGCTCGGAGGAAAGAGGGGTCGACTCGAGCAGGTTGGCCATCCCGATAATGCCATTGAGCGGGGTGCGCATCTCATGGCTGATGGTCGCCAGAAAGCGGGATTTGGCTTCGCTCGCCGCTTCCACCTTGCGAAAGGCGGTGATATCACGCGCGATGACCAGCCTTGTGCCGGTGTCCTTGTGGATCGAGCGCACGAGAGTTTCCGTCCAGCGAAACCAGCGCGGACCAAGGCGCGTGTCTATCTGGCGTTCCCAAAGCGGATCCTGACCGGGGCTGAGGCTTTGGGTGCCGTCGCCTTCTTCAGCTTCCCCGCTGGCCGCTTCCTGCCGGAAGGGGGACAGCTTGAGATGATGATCGAAATAGATGTCAAACGGATCATTGGCAAACTGGATCTTTCCCGTCTCGTCCAGATGCAGGATGATGTCGCCCTGTCGGGTGAGCAGGGTCTTGTATTTCTGCTCTGCTTCCCGCAATTCCCAATTCTGGTCAAGAAGGCTCTCGCAGGCCAGATCAAGCTGTTCCATCTGCGCCCGCAGCGCTTCTTCCCTTTCTGGCAACAGGGTCGGACGCTCAACCGAGCGCAAAAACAGCACCGCTCCCGCTGCGCCGCTGATCAGCAGGCAAAGAGCGCCCGCCCAGATCCAGAGATCCCCCATCGTCAGCGCAAAGACACCGGCGGCAAAGATCAGCACCGCCAAGGGAGCCTGAAGATGGCGGAGCCAGGAAGACCGGCGTTGCGGTGGCTCGAACAGGGTGCGTGGATGTGGCATAGGACGTCCCGGAAATGGCTTTTGTTTCTTCTAGCACAAGGCGGTGACCAAATGGTTGCCTTGCTTGCAATGTCTGCCCGGCAATGCGAACCCAGTAATGTCAGCCCGGCACCGTCAGCCCGGCAACGTCAGGAATGAAACCAAAGCGTAGCAGAGACATAGAAAGGCATTGCATTTTTGCTGTGCTGGCATAATTTCATAAATTGCAGGCAAGCAACACCAAAATCCTATTGGGAGGAACTGATGAGCGAAATGACCCGGATTGAAATCAATGCCCATGGCGGACCGGAGCAAATGGTGCTCGTAGAGCGGCCATTGCCCGCGCTTCAGCCCGGCCAGCTTCTGGTGCGCCATGAAGCCATCGGGGTCAATTTCATCGACACCTACCATCGCACGGGCCTCTACCCGCTGCCCATGCCTACTGGCCTTGGTGGTGAGGCGGCCGGTCTGGTCGAGGCTGTGGGCGAAGGGGTCAGCCATGTCAAGGCTGGTGACCGGATCGCCTATTGCTCTGGTCCTATCGGCTCCTATGCCACCCATAATGTCATCAATGCGGCAACGGCCGTGTTGCTCCCCACCAGCATCACCGCCAAACAGGCGGCCTCCTGTCTGCTCAAGGGGTTGACGGTTCAATATCTCATCCGCCAGATCTATCCCGTCAAGGCAGGGGAAACGGTGCTTTTCCATGCTGCCGCCGGAGGCGTTGGCCAAATCGCCGTCCAGTGGCTGAAGGCGCTGGGTGCAACTGTTATCGGCACCGTCGGTTCTGAGGAAAAAGCCGAGCTGGTCAAGGCGCTTGGATGCGATCATGTCATCGACTATCGAAAAGATTCGGTTCCGGAACGAGTGGCGGAAATCACCGGTGGCGCGAAATTGCCGGTGGTTTATGACGGCGTTGGCAAGGATACATTCGAAGCCAGCCTCGATTGCCTTAGACCGCGCGGCCTGATGGTCAGCTTCGGCAACGCATCCGGCGCGGTGGATGGGGTCAATCTGGGCATATTGGCAACCAAGGGCTCGCTGATGGTGACCCGGCCAACGCTTGCCCATTTTGTTGCGACCCGCCCGGCGCTGGAAGCGGCAAGCAACGATCTCTTCTCGGCCATTGCTTCTGGTGCCATCAAGCTGGCTGCTCCGAGTGAATATGCGCTGGCCGATGCTGCCAAGGCCCATATCGATTTGCAGAGCCGCAAGACCAAGGGCTCGCTGATTCTGATACCATAACAGCTAATGATTGCTGCGCGATCACAGCAAGCAGCCAGATGCCCGGATGAAGCCGGATCGTGCCAGATCCATCATGGGTGGCTGGCGGGAGGATCTCCCGAAATGAATGAAATGACGCAAGGAGGATGAATTCATGAAGCTTTTCCGATTTGGAGAGATCGGGGCTGAGAAACCGGCCCTTCTGGATGCGGACGGTATCGGGCGCGACCTGTCGGCCCATATCGCTGATCTGGGACCGGACCAATTGGCCCCGGATGCACTCGCCGCCATTGCCGCCATCGATCCTTCTTGCCTGCCGGTCGTGCCTGAAGGCGTGCGTCTTGCGCCTTGCGTGGGCAATGTGCAGCGCTTTTTCTGCATCGGTCTCAATTATATCGATCATGCATCCGAAATCGGCATAGAACCGCCCGAAAATCCCATTGTCTTTATGAAGATTTGCGATCCCACCGGCGCCAATGATCCTCTCATGCTGCCCAAAGGCTCAACCCATACCGACTGGGAGGTGGAGCTTGGTGTCGTGATCAACCAGACCGTCCGCCATGTCAGCGAGGAAAAGGCGCTCGATATGGTCGCGGGCTATTGTGTGGTCAATGACTATTCAGAGCGGGATTTTCAGAATAACCATGGTGGGCAATGGGTGAAGGGCAAGTCCTGCGACGGTTTCGGCCCGATCGGCCCATGGCTGGTAACGCGCGACGAAGTGGCCGATCCGCAAAATCTTGATCTCTGGCTCGACGTCAATGGAGAAGTCCAGCAGCGCGGCACCACGGCGCGGATGATTTTCACCGTACCGCAGATCATCGCCCATCTTTCCCGCTTTGTGACCCTTCGGGCAGGCGACATCATCACCACCGGTACCCCTCCCGGCGTCGGCATGGGCATGAGGCCGCAAAGATTTCTCAAGCCCGGTGACGAGGTTCGCCTCGGCGTCGAAGGGTTGGGCGAGCAATGCCAGACCATTCTTCCCTATAAGGAATAATGCCGGTCAGTTCCTGCCAATGGAAAAGGGAGAGGCGCTTCTCGCGCCTTGCCCTATCCGTTTTCATGCAGCCATCCTGCAGCTTTGAAGATCGGGGTTGCGCCCAGAAAAACGGCAGAAATCTGCGAAAATCGCATCCCGCGACAGTGGGTTACACAATTTGACGGTGTGAGTACACTTCTCCTGCTCCCGGCCCTGTTCTGGGCGGAAAGAAACTTTATATTCAAATAATCGAAAATAAAGTTTCAGGAAAAATCTCAGGAGGAGAAAGACCATGACCAGCAAAAGCCTTCTATTGTCCGCCGCTCTCATGACCGGATTTGTCTGCAGTCAGGCACAGGCGGCCAGCAGCCTGCCCCGACCCGTGCAGGAGGCCCTGACCACGGCACTGGAAGATGAATATCATGCCGAAGCTTTCTATGATGCGGTAATGGAGAAATATGGTGCCGTGCGCCCCTTTGCCAATATCATTCGCGCCGAACAGATGCACCAGTCTATGCTGATCGACATCATGACCTATTATGGCATGGACATTCCCGCCAACAAGGCGCTGACTTCGGCCGAGATCCGCGCCGCTGTTCCCGCCACGCTGGGTGAGGCCTGCAATATTGGCGTGAAAGCTGAGGTCGACAATGCCGGCCTCTATAGCGACAAGCTGTTGCCTGCGGTTAGGGATTATTCCGATATCACCGCCACCTTCAAGGCCTTGAGCGATGCGTCCCAGCTCAAGCATTTGCCCGCTTTCCAGCGTTGCGCGAGCCGCTGAAAAGCCGGACAGCAAAAGGGGCCAGTCTTTCTGGCCCCTTTCCGGTTTGCTGAATGAAGCATCCAAAATTCAAAACGGATGCGAAATGAGCCTTAGAAATCCTCGCGATCGCGCCCCTTGAAGCGATTGCTTTCCTTGATGGAATTCTTGACCATCTTGCCAAAGCTTCTCGATTTGCGCCGACTTTGCGCAACTGTTTCGGAATTGCGGTTGTCTTCGGCTTCAAGTTTGCGCCAGCGCTCCAGCCGCGCAGCGTCCAGCTCTCCGGCCTCAATCGCCGCCTGAATGGCGCAGCCCGGTTCATTCTCATGACGGCAATTGCGAAATTTGCAATCGGTTGCCAGTTCGACAAGATCGTCAAAGACCTGTTCGATACCGGTGCTCTTGTCATGCAGGCGCAGCGCCCGAATACCCGGTGTATCCACCAGCCAAGCGCCGTTGATGGTCGGATGCAGGGAGCGATAGGTTGTTGTATGCCGCCCCTTGGAATCATCCTCGCGGATATCCTGCGTCGCATCCTGCCGCCCCGTGAAGGCATTCAGCAATGTGGTCTTGCCGACACCGGACGAGCCAACCATGGCAATGGTCTTGCCCTTGGCGCACCAAGGCGAAAGCAGCGAGATCGCGCCTTCATCCCTGGCATTGAGGCCAATCACGTCCAGACCGTCCATCAAACCTCTGGCCGGTTCCAGATAGCGTTCGGGATCGGCGCATAGATCCACCTTGGTGATCAGCACCACTGGCTTTACGTCCGCGTCTCTGGCGAGGGCGAGGAAGCGCTCGATACGGGCCAGCTTGAAATCGTCATTGCAGGAAGTGATGATAAACAGCACATCCACATTGGAGGCCATGATCTGTTCGGCAACATCGGTCCCCGCAGCCCGCCGCTTGAGCTCGGATCGTGGATCAAGCCGCCGCACGATCTGGTCTGTATGATCGACCAACACCCAGTCCCCGACGCCAAAGGCAGAGGTTGGCACCTTGTGCGGTGTGCGCAAAGACCGGCTGCCCGCCTCTCCCAGTCCGACGACGATGGAGCGCTGGATTTCGGATATCCGGAAGGGTGTCAGCTCTTCCAGCTCCTGCATGTCAAGCTGGCTCATGAAATGGCCGGAAAAGCCGAGATCGGAAAGAGACCAGCCCTTATCTGCCCCATTATTGGCTTCATTAACGGAAGCGGAATCTGCCCCGATATCGGTGATGGCATCCGCATTTGTTTGGTTCTGGCGCGTGGAAGCATCCGGCGTCGAGACCGACTTTACCGGAACATGTTTGAGAAAATTGTCAAAAGACGTCATTGTCTTGCCTTATGCAAAGTCTTGCCTTGAGCAAAAAACTACCTGCGGCGCGAGCCTTTCGGCAGGGCCGGTGGGTCCAGGCAAGAGAGGGGAGCATGATGCTCAACCGCAATTCGCCCGGAAGACAGTCATGACACTCATAAATACCCTCCTTTCGGCAATTCGTCTCTGGTGATCAATGAACGGCCCCACATTAGCCGACCCGCATGATTTTGTCACCATCATCAATGCGCGCAAATCCGAGCATGTCGCAATCTGTTGCGCCCCGGACACGCTGAAGATGCAAATATATTGAGCTTTATCTGATCAGTGGGCCGCATACCCCGAGCGTCAGCAGGGCTCAGGCGAGTATTCAGCTTTCCGGCGACCAGCCTTCAGGGGCCATCTCGAAGCCCTCATAGACAAAGCCGGGAGCCACCACGCAACTGACGAGGGTCCATTGGCCGGTTGAGCGCGCCGATTGCCAGGCATGGCGCGGCACAATGCCTTGCGGCTCTTCTCCGGCCAGAATGTCCGGCCCCAGCGTGATCACCTTGCGGCCGCGACCCTCTTTAGCAATGCTCAGCTCAAGCGGCGCGCCAGCCTGCCAAAACCAGCTTTCGACGGCATCGACCCTGTGCCAGTGCGAAATCTCGCCTGCTTTGAGCAGATAATAGATGACGGTTGAATGGGCCCGCCCTTTGGCCCCTTCCGCATCTCGGAATGTCTCGACGAAATAGCCCCCTTCCGGATGCGGTTCCATGCCGAGCTTCTTGATGATCGCATTGGCATCATCCATGGCGGATCTCCGTGACAGCGGGAAAGGTGCAGGGATTTCCGCACCATGAGACAAAAGAAAAGGCGCAGTTTGCTGCGCCTTTCTGTCTGATCAGATATCCAGGTTCGCCACATTCAGGGCATTGTCCTGAATGAAGTTTCGCCGTGGCTCGACATCATCGCCCATCAGTTTGGCAAAGATGTCGTCGGCGTCGTCGGCTTCCTGCACGCGCACCTGCAAAAGGGTGCGGGCTTCCGGATCCAGCGTGGTTTCCCAAAGCTGTTCGGCATTCATTTCGCCCAAGCCTTTATAGCGCTGCATGGAAATGCCTTTGCGCCCGAGCGCATAGACTTCCTTGAGCAGGGAGGCCGGTCCATAGACGGTGAGTTCCTTCTCGCGCCGGCGCATCATGGTGCCGTAATCGAAATTCTCCTTGATGTCCTTGCCCAGCTTGTTGAGCTTGATGGCATCGGCCGAACTCAGCAGGGCAGAATCGAGCAAGGCTGATTCCTTGACGCCGCGCACGGTGCGTTCGAAGACATAGGAGCCGTCATCCTTGGCGAAGCCTTCCCAGCCGCGCTCGGTTTCTTCGGTCATTCTGTCCAGACGACGGCAGACCCGTGCCAGTGCCTCATCAATCAGGCCCTGATCCTCGCTGATGGCCGGATCAAACAGGCCGCTGATGGCTGACTGTTCGACAACAGCGCGATTATAGCGCGAATGCAGCCCGTCCAGCGTGGTGGCGAATGTGCGGGATTCGTCCAACAGGGC
The DNA here is from genome assembly GCF_963676275.1 of uncultured Cohaesibacter sp. Classification (NCBI taxonomy): domain Bacteria; kingdom Pseudomonadati; phylum Pseudomonadota; class Alphaproteobacteria; order Hyphomicrobiales; family Cohaesibacteraceae; genus Cohaesibacter; species uncultured Cohaesibacter sp. The sequence continues at coordinate 5,013,488 of NZ_OY781091.1, forward strand.
ACGCAGATCCAGCCCTGCGCGCTCAATGCCCGAACCGGTCGTCAGAACCGCTTCCTCGATCCCCGTATTGATCAGATAATCCTCGAAGGCCTTCTCGTCCTTGAGATATTGCTCGGACTGTCCGCGCTTGACCTTATAGAGCGGTGGCTGGGCGATATAGAGATGGCCCTGCTCCACCAGCTCCGGCATCTGCCGGAAGAAGAAGGTCAGCAACAGTGTCCGGATATGGGCACCATCGACGTCAGCATCGGTCATGATGATGATTTTGTGATAGCGCAGCTTGTCGGGATTGAATTCATCCTTGCCAATGCCGGTTCCCAGCGCGGTGATCATGGTGCCGATTTCCTGACTGGACAGCATCCGGTCAAAGCGCGCACGCTCCACATTGAGAATTTTACCGCGCAGCGGCAGGATGGCCTGATTGGAGCGATGCCGGCCCTGTTTGGCCGATCCGCCAGCGGAATCACCCTCCACTAGGAAGAGTTCGGCTTTGGACGGATCCCGTTCCTGACAATCGGCCAGCTTGCCCGGCAGCGAAGCGATATCGAGCGCACCCTTGCGTCGGGTCAGCTCGCGCGCCTTGCGGGCGGCCTCGCGGGCAGCGGCGGCTTCCACCACCTTGGAGACGATCGTCTTGCCCTCATTGGGATTTTCTTCCAGCCATTCACCAAGGGCTGCGTTGATCAGATTTTCAACGACCGGACGGACCTCGGAAGAGACCAGTTTGTCCTTGGTCTGGGAAGAAAATTTCGGATCCGGAACTTTTACCGAAAGCACGCATGTCAGCCCTTCGCGGCAATCGTCACCCGACGGGTTGACCTTCTCGCGTTTCAAGAGACCGGAGTTTTCCGCATAGGAGGTGATCTGGCGCGTCAGAGCGGCGCGGAAACCGGCAAGATGGGTGCCGCCGTCGCGCTGGGGAATGTTGTTGGTAAAGCACAGTACATTCTCATGATAGCTGTCATTCCACCAAAGAGCCGCTTCCACGGTGATGCCATCCTTTTCGGCCGAGACGAAAAGCGGTTTTTCGATCATCGGCTTCTTGGTGCGGTCGAGCCATTTGACAAAGGCTTCCAGACCGCCCTCATAGAGCATTTCTTCCTGCACCTTGTCCTGACCGCGATTGTCGCTCAGCAGGATGCGGACGCCGGAATTGAGGAAGGCCAGCTCGCGCAGGCGATGTTCGAGGGTGGCGAAATTGAATTCGATATGGGTGAAGGTTTCCGGGCTTGGTGTGAAGGTCACTTCGGTGCCCTTCTTGCCTTCGGCAGGCCCGATGATCTTCAGCGGGCTGACAGCATTGCCATGCTCGAAATCAATCTCATGTTCCTTGTCATCGCGCCAGATGCGCAATTTGAGCTTTGTCGAAAGCGCATTCACCACCGAAACGCCCACGCCATGCAAGCCGCCGGAAACCTTGTAGCTGTTCTGGTCGAATTTGCCGCCCGCATGCAGCTGCGTCATGATGACCTCGGCAGCGGAGACACCTTCTTCATGGTGAATGTCGGTGGGAATACCGCGCCCGTTGTCGGTCACGGTGACAGAGCCGTCGGCATTGAGGGTAACGGTCACGATGTCCGCATAGCCCGCCAGCGCTTCGTCGATGGCATTGTCCACCACCTCATAAACCATATGGTGCAGGCCAGAGCCATCATCTGTGTCCCCGATATACATGCCCGGACGTTTGCGAACGGCATCCAGACCTTTGAGAACCTTGATGGAATCGGCGCCATATTCGGCGTCTGCATTCTGGGGGGTGTTTTCAATATCGCTCATGCGAATCAGTCATCCTTACGCTACGGCTAACCCTTCACTTATACGAGGTTTTTCGCCGCATTCAACCGCTTCTCGCCCTTCCTGCGGGCTATCGCGGTCTCCCCTTGTGGAGAGTTTGCATCTGTTGGGAATAGTACAAAATTATACCACATTAAGTTGCCGAAAATCAGCGCTTCTGGGCCCTTTCCTGTTCGGCTCTGATATAGGCCAGGATCTGCGCGATCTCGGTTTGCGTCAGTCCGTCCACCGGGTCCATCGGGCCATAGTCCCAGTTGCGCTGCGGCGCGCCATAGATCACGGCCTGACTGAAGGCTCTGTCAGACAGATTTCCCTTGTAATAGATCTGGTTGACCAGCGCCGGGCCGAAGCTGGTGCTGCGTCCGCCCACGCCATGGCAGCTCAGGCAATTGGCATTATAGAGCTTGAGGCCTTCCTTGCGGATCTGGGCGCTGTCCAGCGTTGCGATCAGTTTGTCCGATTGCTTGTCGGAAAAATAATCGCCGCTTGTCAGCAGCAGCAGCAGAATGAACAGCGAGAGGAACAGAAAAATCAGGCTGTTTCTGGATCTGGCAAAAGGAATGCGACGTCTTCGCGCCATTGTGGCTCCGTTCTTGTTGCTCTATTCGAGAGGCTCGATTGTACCACAGGAAACGTTAAAGCGTTCCGCTCGTTCCCCCAGTGGTAAAAAGATTCTGTTATCTGTTCCGGTAACGAAAGCCTGACAGCCAAGCCGGTCGAGCAGGTCGAACAGAGCCAGCCTGCGGCTTTCATCCAGATGGGCGGCAACCTCGTCCAGCAGCACCAGCGGCGTCCGCCCGGCCCGCTCGGCCACCAGATGCGAATGGGCAAGCACGATGCCCAGCAGCAGGGCTTTCTGCTCCCCTGTCGAACATTTCGCCGCGACCATGTCCTTTGGTCCGTGCCTGACCAGCAAATCGGTCCGGTGCGGCCCGATCAGGGTGCGTCCTGCGGCCCGGTCGCGCGGTCGGCTTTGTCGCAAGGCGGAGAGATAATGCTCTTCGCTCTCTACCGACGGGCGCGAGAAAGCCTCCCCCTCCAGCACCCCATCCAGATCAAGCACTGCATTGGGGAAGGCCGTTGATCCATCCTCGCCATGCAGGATGGACAAAGATCGATTCAGAAGCGAAACGAGTTCGGCGCGGGCGGCGGCAATGGCGGCGCCATATTCGGCCATCTGTGTTTCAATGCCATCCAGCCAGACCGTTTCCCGCGGCGCATCCTCCAGCAGCCGATTGCGCTGGCGCATGGCCCGTTCAAAGGCATTGACCCGGGTGCCATGGGTCTTGTCGATGGCGAGAACCATCCGGTCGAGCCATTTGCGCCGCTCCGAGGCTGCCCCGATAAACAGGCTGTCCATCTGCGGTGTCAGCCACAAGACCGAAACATGATCCGAGAGGCTTTCGGCTGATTTTGCCGTGGCGCCATTGATCCTTATGCGCCGTTGCAGATTGCCGTCCGGGCCGGGTTGCAGACCGGTACCAAGCTTGATTTCACCCGATGGTGTATCAAGAGTGACCGAAACGGCCCAGCTCCCCTCGTCGGATTGTTCGCGGGCAATTTCCGGATAGGCAATGCGTCTGAGGCCCCGTCCGGGCGACAGAAAGGAAATGGCTTCCAGAAGGTTGGTTTTGCCTGAGCCGTTTGCGCCCGTCAGCACCACATGCTTGCCTTCCAGCCGAAGATGCAGGGAGGCATAATTGCGGAAATCGACAAGATTGATCGATGCGACGGTGACCTTGTCGACAGACCGCACCGGATGGGCGATCGGATCGGGGCAGGTCGAGGCATTGTTCAAGGCCGCAGGTCCTTCGGTTCGGGGGAAAGGCTCAAGGGTGGAGCCACAAGGGCTCCGGCATAGAATCAGTTTGACAAAAGAATAGGGCATTTCCAGCAGAAATGCCCTAGCCAACATTCATTTTTTTGCGCCGCGCAAGAGGTCTTGAGACTGGCCTCTCAAAAGCGCAGGCCTAGACGCGCATCGGCATCAGCACATAAAGCGTATTGTTGTCGCCATCATCCTGAATGAGGGTTGGCGAGCCCGAATCGGCCAGACGGAACTGGGCGCTGTCGCTTTCCAGCTGATTGGTGATATCGAGCAGATAGCGGGCATTGAAGCCGATTTCCATCGGATCGGCATCATATTCGACGGAAAGCTCATCGGTTGCCGTGCCTGAATCCGGGTTGGAGACCGAGAGCACCAGACTGTTGGGCTGCAGGCTCAGCTTGACGGCACGGCCACGCTCGTTGGAAACGGTCGATACGCGGTCAACGGCCTGCGCAAACAGGGCATTCTCGATTTTCATGATCTTGTCATTGCCCTTCGGAATGACCTTTTCATAATCAGGGAAGGTGCCGTCAATGAGCTTGGAGGTCAGAACAACCGGCCCGATTGTCAGGCGAATCTTGGTCTCGGAAAGCTCAACCGCAATGTTGGCTTCCGGATCCTCGATCAGCTTCTGCACCTCTGACACGGTCTTGCGGGGAACGATGACCCCGGGCATGCCCTGTGCTCCGACAGGTGCGGGCAGCTGGGCCTGTGCCAGTCGGTGACCATCGGTAGCAACGGCGCGCAACACTTCAGAGCCTTCGCTCTCAAGGCTATGCAGATAGATGCCGTTGAGATAATAGCGGGTTTCTTCGGTCGAAATGGCAAACTGGGTATGATCGATCAGGCGCTTGAGATCCAGCGCCGGAATGGTGAAATTATGCGAGAATTCACCAGCCGTGATATCGGGGAAATCCGTCACCGGCAGGATCTGCAAGGTGAAATGCGCCCGGCCTGCAATGATCGCCAGCGCAGTCTGCTCCTCGTTGGTCTCAAGGGTGACCTGTGATCCATCAGGCAGTTTGCGCACGATGTCATAAAGCATATGCGCCGGTACGGTGGTCGCTCCGCCGATCTCTACCATCGCCGGTGCCGTTTCCAGCACTTCCAGATCAAGGTCGGTTGCCTTGAAGACCAGATCGCCGCCTTCTGCGCGCAGCAAAACGTTGGACAGGATCGGAATGGTATTACGTCGTTCAACAACCCGATGGACATGGTTCAGCGATTTTAAAAGAGTTGCCCGTTCGAGAGTGACTTTCATATCCCAAATTCCCTACATCAATACATCTATTCATTATGCCCGTGCCATGCCTGACAATGACGGGGAAGCAACTTTGACCCGTCTTTCCGCATAAGGCAAGGGGATCGACCCGATTCTGGTGCGATCCCCTCATATTTCTTCCACATTTCGGCACCAATGGCCGACCTGCTCAAGTCGAATGCTGACACAAGCGCCTATTCGGCGATATTGCGTTTCAGCATTTCGATTTCCTGCTGCAAGCCATTGTCCGACGCTGCCAGCTCCTCGATCTTGCGAACCGCATGCAGAACCGTTGTATGGTCACGACCGCCAAAGCGCCGACCAATTTCCGGCAGCGAACGCGGGGTCAACATCTTGGACAGATACATTGCAATCTGGCGCGGACGCACAATGGTGCGGGTCCGGCGCGAAGACAGAAGATCCGAGCGGGAAACATTATAGTGTTTGGAAACGACACGCTGGATATCCTCGATGCGAATGCGGCGAGGTTCCTTCGAGCGGATCAGATCCTTGAGCGCCTGTTCGGCCATCTCTATGGAAATGGGCGCACCAGTCAGCTGGTTATGAGCCATCAGACGGTTGAAGGCGCCATCCAGATCGCGACCGTTGGAGCGGATGATGCCTGCAACATGATCAAGCACCAGTTCCGGAATGGTCAGATTCGGATCGCGACGGGCAGCCTGTGTCGCGCGATCAGACAGAATGGAGCGACGCAGCTCTTTTTCCAGCGGTTGCAGCTCGCTGACCAGACCACCGGCCAGACGGGAGCGAACGCGCTCATCAAGGCTTTCCAGCTCGACCGGTGGGCGGTCGGCAGCAACCACCACCTGACGGGCACCGTCAATCAGGCTGTTGAGCGTATGGCAGAATTCCTGCTGAATGCTCTTGCCCTGAAGGAACTGCAAATCGTCGATCAGCAGAATGTCGATATCCCTGAGGGTATCCTTGAAATCAAGCGCGGCCTGACTCTTCAGGGCCTGCACGAAGCTATACATGAAGCGTTCGGCGGTGAGATAGAGCACGCGGGCGGTCGGGTTCGACTTCTTGGCTTCCCATGCGATGGCCTGCAGCAGATGGGTCTTGCCCAGTCCGACAGAGGCATGCAGGAACAGCGGATTGAAGGAAACCGGCTGACCGGGCTGTGCCATGGCAACCTGTTTGGCTGCGGCATGGGCCAGCGTATTGGACTGACCGACAACAAAGGTCTCGAAGGTCAGGCGCGGATCGAGCGGAGAGCCGCCCAACTGATCCTGATCCTGTCCCATTGCGGCAGCCACGGAGGGGCGCGCAAAACCGGTATCCTTGCTGGCAGCTTCGGCCGCCTTGTTCTGAACCTTGTTCTGAACGGTCTTGGGACGCACGGCCCCGCGCACATAGAGGTCGATGCGACGCACATGCTCGCATTCCTCACGCCAGAGCGTCATCAACAAGTCGCCATAATGCGACTGGATCCAGGATTTGAGGAAGCGGGTTGAAACGGAAAGAATAACCAGTCCGTTCTGTTCATCCTCTATTTCGACACTGGCGAACCAGCTTGAAAATACGTCTTCTCCGAGTTCCGCGCGCAGTCTTTTCTTTACGCGTTCCCATTCTTCTTTGCCAACTTTCACCGAAGGCTCCTCTTTTCGGGAGTCAGCCTTGGGAAAAGATTGATGAGTCGCCGCACTCATCTCCATATCAACATTTCCCTTTGTGGCCGTCTGCTGTATTGTCATTTTGTTGTTCTAGCCTAATAGCCGCCAAAAACAGCTGTTTCCTTGATAAGCCGCAATTCCGGTGAGTTTATCTCGCTCTTCTTGCCACGGCCAAGTTGAATTTTTCTAGACCAAGCGCTCGCTTTCGACAATTCGAAATTTGCAAAAAACGCTCAGAATTGTCGCCAGGGCAACCCGGCATGCTTCCAGCCGTTGCTCCCCGATCGGTGCAACGCATCATCCAGATCACCTTCAAAACCTGAGGCGACATTATAGCATGGTCCTTCCCATTTGGGTGTCATCTCTATTGCCGCATGTCTTGATCGGACACCCGAGCGACATAGAAAATAGATCGGACTGCCCTTCGCCACATTGCGCATCTCGAGCTCTGCCAAGAGCTTTTCGGCAAAATCGACCCGAACATTCATGTCCGGATAGGAGAGCCATTCCACCAGCAGCACGTCCCGGTCAGGTCTGTCCAGCAGGGGCACTCCGACATAGGACCATTCCGCATGGGTACGCACGTCTACGAGTATCGCCTTGGGATCCTCGGCAAGCGCCTTCCAGGCAGCCTCGACCTCAATGTCACCTGCGTAAGATGCCGAATTACTCAAAGACAAACACTCCTGTTCGGGTGACGCCATGGCCACCAGACCAATGCCATTGAACGAACCTGTCTGTGGGCATGACCGCGCTATGCAAACGGTCTGTGCTCCGACATGGCAAGAACGCCAGAAAGAAACTCTAACCCTGCTGCCAACAAGGCTTGAAGCGTCAAACGTCCCCAGATTTCAAAAGTCAGCTCTCTGCAACGGTTGCCTTGTGTTGATTTCAGAAGTGCCAATGGGCCTTCTGCTCTTCTATACAACCGTGTTCCTGCGATATCTGACCATACACAGCCATACGTGGGCGTGCAAGAAGAACGAAATCAGATTCTTTGTCCCCGGCGCCCCTGCCGAAATATGACGGAAAGGGCCACTTTTCTCTTGACCGGCCTATCCCTTTGCGACTCCTCGGATTCTGTCACCGAACGGTAACATTATGCAGATTCATTGCAGCGGAATTTTTTTTTATCACTTCCGATATTGACCGCAGAGAGAATCGCAATGCAGATTTTCCGTTGCCTGCGCATGTGAGACAAGGTGCTGATTTTACGATCTTTTTAGAATCTGCGATCAAAAGGGGAACGATAGAATCGGATTCGCAAAGCCGAGCTATCCATATTGCATTTGGATGACGTTTCCGAAGATCCACCACAAAAAAGCCCGGCTAGAACCGGGCTTTGATGCAATCGGAATCGACTTTATTCGGCCAGAGCCTTTACGCGTTTGCTCAGGCGCGAGATTTTACGAGAAGCGGTATTAGCATGGAACACGCCTTTGGCAACGGCGCGCATCATTTCGGACTGGGCCTTGCGCAGAGCTTCGGAAGCGGCAGCCTGTTCGCCGGTGGCGATGGCTTCTTCTACGAAGCGGATATAGGTGCGAACGCGGGTACGACGTGCTTTGTTGACGGCGGTTTTGCGTGCAATCTTGCGGGTCGCCTTTTTGGCGGAAACTGTATTGGCCATTGAGCCTATCCTTGCTTTTCCATGCAGGTCCTTATCGGACCGCTCACGCCGCTACATCACATCAGCCCTCAGATCTGAACAGGCCAGGAAGGACGAGCAGCTCACCTTGCAAAGCGGGGTTGCGCCTTGCTTTCTCGTTTGCGACAGGCAACCGGCCTGTTCCAAGACATCCCGATTGCATATCGACTGCAAAAGGCGGCACCTTTGGGCCGCCCATTGAACCGCGCTTATAGTCAAACTTGCTGTCCGCGTCAACATCCCAGATGGAGGAAAGGCGCAGAAATCGGGCTTTTTCGGATTCACGAAAAATTAACCCGCTTCACCGGCCTATTTCAGCTTGCCGGGTTGGTCGGGCTGGCCATGCTGGCCGGACCGTCCGGCAGGTGAACACCGATTGCATGCAGCACATCGCTGAGAAACTGGCCCAGATTGTCGGTCACATGATTGACATGGGGGGCATCCGTTCCTTCCGCATCCCAGCGTCCCTGAAAGACAGCGCCCATCTGATCGGGAACAATCAACACGCAATTCATGCCCATTTCGGCCGGCACGAGCAGATTGCGCGCCAGATCCTCGAACATGGCGGCCCGCTGTGGCTTGATGCCGGTCTGGGCAAGCAGCCGTTCATAAGGTGCCCGATTGGGCTTGGGGTCGAGCCCGGCCCTGACAATGTCGAATACATCATCGAAATAGCCGGTGATGCCGAGCCGCTCGGAAACCTTGCGGGCATGGTCCTGCGTGCCGTTGGTATAGATATAGCATTTGCCCGGCAAGGCGCATAAAGCTGCTGCCAGCAAGGGATCGGGCTTGACCACGCTATGATCGATATCATGCACATATTCAAGAAAAACATCCGGCTCGATATGATGCTCTATCATCAATCCGCGCAGGGTTGTGCCATATTGCTTGTAATAGCTGTGGCGCAAATGGGAGGCATCCTCGATGGTCAGGCCCAGCAGATTGGACACGAATTCGTTCATCTTGACTTCCATCTGCGCAAAAAGGTCGACATGGCGCGGATAGAGCGTGTTGTCCAAATCGAAAATCCAGCTGTCGATATCCCTGAAACTGCTGTGCAGATGAGAGCCGGATTGCTGGCCGCTTTGCATCGATATCTCCAATCGTCTTTGTTCCCGGAACAGGGAATCAGACCTGAGGGGCAGGAATGAGCCGGGACAATGGCACGAAACCGACCATAAACCAAGCCGCGACCCGGTGCATGTGAAATCAGCGCTCTTGCCGTGGCTGATCCAGTTCCAAACCCGCCGGGTCTGCTCATGGAGGCTTTCCCAAAGGACTGGCCCAAACAGCTTGCAAAGAGGGCAAAGCCCTGCATTAGATAGAGAGAGACATAAATCGGTCACATGGCGCAAAAAAACCATCTTTTGCCTGTCGTTATGCGGCAGGCAGCATCGGCTCTCTCAAGAGCATCCAATGAGTTATCCTTCATTGACGCATGATCGAATGAAGATAGAAGATTAGGGCCGGAACAGAGATAAGGGCAATCTGCGATGGATGATACAAGGCAGAAGCAAGAGGATGGCAAGATCGATGGCCTGCTGGAGCCTGCGGTTGCCTCCCGATCGCCGGCTGACGCAGGAAAAAAGGGCTATCCGGCCTTCGGCCTGTCGACCAAGCTGCTGCTGTTGACGCTGCTTTTCGTCATGCTCTGCGAAATCCTGATCTTCGTGCCTTCCATCTCGAAATTCCGCTCGGACTGGCTGGTTCGCAAGCTCGAACTGGCCGAAGTGGCAGCCCTCATCTATACCAATGCATCCGATGATCTCAAGGACAAGGCCATTGAGCGCGAATTGCTTGCCCGCCTCAATGTGCAGACACTGGGGCTGCGCAACAAGGGCGAGCGGCGTCTGCTGGCCATGGTTGACATGCCCGGCACCATCATGCGTGATGACAATGTGCAGACCATGAGCCCGCTTGAACAGATCGCCGCTGCTTTCGATACATTGCTTTTCGGCAAGGGGCGCACCATTCGTGTGGTTGGCCAGACCAAGGACAATCAGGGGCTGGTGGAAATGGTTCTGGAGGAGACCGGCCTGCGCGCGGACATGATCCGCTTCTCGATCAACATTCTCCTGCTTTCGCTGGTCATCTCGGTGGTCACGGCGGGAATGGTCTATCTGTCCCTGCGCGCCCTGCTGGTGCGTCCGATTCTGGGGCTTCTGGACAATATGGCTCGCTTCACCTCCAATCCCGAGGACACCCGGTCTGTTATCCGGCCCTCCCAGCGGCGCGATGAAATCGGCATGATCGAATTGCAGCTAGGCGAGATGGAGGCCATTCTGGCCAAGACATTGCACAAGCAGAAGCGTCTGGCCGATCTCGGGCTGGCCGTATCCAAGATCAACCATGATCTGCGCAATATCATCGCCTCGGCGCAGCTATTCTCCGATCGTCTCGCTATGCTGGATGACCCGACCGTGCAAAGGGTTGTTCCCAAGCTGATGGGCACGCTTGATCGCGCCGTTGACTATTCCCAGGCCGTGATGTCCTACGGCAAGGCGCAAGAAGCCCCGCCCGACAAGCGGCTCTTGAAGCTGTTTCAACTGGGGGAGGAAATGCGCGACCTGCTGGACCTGTCCGAAAGCTCGCGCCTGACCTATTCCAACCATATTCCTCAGGATCTGGAAGTCTATGCCGATCCGGGGCAGCTCTTCCGGGTTCTGATGAATCTGTGTCGAAATTCGGTGGATGTGATGCAGGCCAGCAAGGAAGAAGCCGTCATCTGCCGTCTCGACCTTTATGCCCATATCGAGAATGACAACACAATTATCGAAATTTCCGATACCGGACCGGGAGTTCCCGAAATGGCGCGGGCCAATCTGTTCCGTCCCTTTCAGGGATCGCTGCGGCAGGGCGGGACCGGTCTGGGGCTTGCCATTGCCGAGGAAATCGTTCGCGCCCATGGCGGATCGATCCGCCTGCTGGATCGTAGCCCCGGTGCCCATTTTGAAATTCGCCTGCCGCGAAGCTAGGCATTCCGCGATTGGATTCGGAGCCGGAATGAAATTCGCCACCCACCACCAGACAAAAGGCCAGAGCCCTTGGGCAACCCTGACCTTCTGTAAAAGAAAGCAAAGACAATAAAGACAATAATGTGAGGCTAGAGCGCTTTCTTTGAGAAATACCAGTCGACGGTATCATAGCCTTCGGACGCGCGCTTTGCTGCCGCTTCAACCGTCGAAGGGGGTGGAACGATGACCTTGTCGCCCGGCTGCCAGCCTTCCGGCGTTGCCACCTTGTTGGCGTCCGAGGTTTGCAAGGCGGCAAGCAGGCGAACAAATTCGGGGATCGAGCGACCGTTCGACAGCGGATAATAGACCATCGCGCGCAGGATGCCTTTCGGATCGATCAGGAAGGTCGCGCGCACGGCGGAAGTATCACTGGCGCCCGGATGGATCATGCCATAGGCCTTGGCAACCGTCATCGGAATGTCGTCGATGATCGGGAACTGGATGTCGACGCCCCAATTCTCCTTGATACTGCGCACCCATGCGATATGGGAATGGACACTGTCGATGGACAGGCCGAGCAATTCGCAATTCATCGACTGGAACTGGTCATAGGCCTTGGCGAAGGCCATGAATTCGGTAGAGCAAACCGGTGTGAAATCGGCCGGGTGGGAGAAGAGAATCAGCCATTTGCCTTCATAATCGGAGAGCTTGCGAACACCCGCAGTCGTTGGCGCGCAAAAATCCGGTGCAGGTTTGTTCAACTGCGGAAATGCCGGAACTGCTGCCGGGTTATCGATTTCAGACATGTAAAATACTCCTTTTTAGACAGGCCGAATGCCGTCATTGCTGTTGACGCGACTTTAGCAAGCAACTATTTATTAGAGAAATGAGTTATTTTTGATGTTTTAATCGAGAAAATCGATAACAGCATGTTGCCATCCCTGCGTCAGTTGACCTTTCTTGTTGCCTTGGCCGAAGAGCTGCATTTCAGCAATGCGGCCAAGCGCTGCAACGTGACCCAGTCGACCCTGAGCGCGGGGTTGAAGGAGTTGGAGGCCATCCTTGGTGTGACTCTGGCCGAACGATCCCGGCGCTCGGTAATCATGACGCCGCTGGGGCGCAAGATCGTCGAGCAGGCCCGCAAGATTTTGGCCGATGCCCAGCATCTGGTAGAAACGGCGGCTCTGGAATCAGAGGCCATGGCTGGCGATATGCATATGGGGGTGATCCCGACCATCGGCCCGTTTCTGCTGCCGCGCTTGCGCCCGCTTTTGCGCGATGCCCACCCCCGGCTGCGCCTCTATCTGCGCGAAGAATTGACAGACCAGCTGCTGGATGGCCTCAAGAGCGGACGGCTTGATGTGGCCCTGATCGCGCTCCCCCATGATGTGGGGGATCTGGAGCTGCTCGAGCTGTTCGAGGACGGATATCATCTGGTTGCCCCCACCGACCACAAGCTGGCAGCAAGTCATGCAGCCGACGGCGGCATGCTGAAGGGCGAATCCCTGATGCTGCTGGAAAAGGGCCATTGCCTGCAACAACATGCCCTCTCGGCCTTTCCGGGGCTTCTGAACAAGGATGTGGAATTTGACGCCACCAGCCTGCCGACTTTGCTGGCGATGGTGGAGGAGGGGCTGGGTTCGACACTCATTCCCAACATGGCCATTGATGCCGGCCTGACCCGGGCCCATGAGGTGGCCGAAATCGATCTGCCGACATCCCTGCCGCGCAGAATAACGCTGGTCTGGCGCAAATCATCCACCCGCAAGGAGGATTTCCGCGCCTTGGGAGATCTGATCATCGCAGCCAGAAACAGCCTGCATGCTCCCGCGCCAAGGGCGTAAAGACTGCCGCAGACATGAGAGAAACGGACCATGACACGCGATGAATTCGATGCCTATTGCGCCAGCCTCAAACATGCCACCAATGTGGTGCAGTGGGGTGGCTGCTCTGTATGGAAGATCGGTGGCAAGATCTTTGCGCTCTGCTCTCCCGAGAGCAAAAAAGAGGGTTCCCCCGGCAGGATCAGTTTTAAATGCTCCGATATCGCTTTTGAAATTCTGCGCGAGGAGCCGGGCATCATTCCCGCGCCCCATCTGGCGCGGGCCAAATGGGTCCAGCTCAGCGAGCCCGACGCCATGAGCGATGAGGATATCAGATTGCATCTGCATGCCGCCCACACCATCATTGCAGGCAGGCTGACCAGAAAGCTGCGGGCAGAGCTGGGCCTTTAGGCGAGGTCCAGATGCATGAAGGCTGCCGCAGGCGCGCATACGCCCCAAATCGCTGCGACTTTATGGCGAAAATGGCAGTGAAATGAAGGCCCCCAAGGCTTGACCCCTGCGGGTGCATTTGCCAAAATCCGGTCTGTAAACCTTTCGGCGCTGAGCGCGGTCATCCTGTCGGAACCTGACATCCAGTCAGGGCAACCGGTATCGAGGAGGGCAACCGCGGCGCACAGCCCGGACGTTCACAGTGAACATGGTTTTGCGATCATATTTCCGGGCTGATCAGACCGGAGATACAATGATGAAAACCATTATCGAACCCTTCCGCATCAAATCGGTAGAACCCATCCGCATGACCACGCGCGCCGAGCGCGAGGCGGCGCTCAAGGCCGTCGACTATAACCTCTTTGCACTCAGGTCCGAAGACGTGATCATCGATCTGCTGACCGATTCGGGCACCGGCGCCATGAGCGCCGAGCAGTGGGCCGCCGTCATGCGTGGCGATGAGAGCTATGCCGGTTCTCCCTCCTATTATCGCTTCCGTGACAGTGTGCAGGAACTGATGCCGTTCGAGCATATCATTCCAACCCATCAGGGCCGCGCGGCCGAGGCGATTCTGGTTTCCATCTTCGGTGGGGCGGGCAAGCATGTTCCCTCCAACACCCATTTCGACACCACCCGCGGCAATATCGAGGCCTCTGGTGCCGAGGCCTATGATCTGGTGATCGCCGAGGGCAAGGATCCCGCTTCCCTTTACCCCTTCAAGGGCAATATGGATCTGGGCAAGCTGGAAGCCTTTCTGGAGGAGAAGGGCGACAGCGTGCCGATGGTGATGATCACCATCACCAACAATGCCGGTGGCGGCCAGCCGGTCAGCCTTGAAAATATCCGTGGCGTGGCAGCGCTGGCCCATAAATATGGCAAGCCCTTCATCATTGACGGGTGCCGCTTCTCGGAAAATGCCTGGTTCATCAAGCAGCGCGAGGAAGGGCACAAGGATCGTTCGATCAAGGATATCGTGCGCGACTGTTTCTCGGTTGCCGATGGCATGACCATGAGCGCCAAGAAGGATGCCTTTGGCAATATCGGCGGCTGGATTGCCTTCAATGACGATGCCCTTGCCGATCAGGCCCGCGTTCGCCTCATCCAGACCGAAGGCTTCCCCACCTATGGTGGCCTTGCCGGGCGCGATCTGGAAGCATTGGCGCAGGGGCTGCATGAGATCATCGACGAGGATTATCTCAGATATCGCATCCGCACCAATGAATATATCATCGAAAAGCTCGATGCCATGGGCATTCCGGTGGTCAAGCCGGCAGGCGGCCATGCCGTATTCGTCGACGCCAAAAGCTGGCTGCCGCATATTGATCCGCTGAAATATCCCGCCCACACCGTGGCCTGCAAGCTCTACGAGATCGGCGGTATCCGCTCTTGCGAAATCGGCTCGGTGATGTTCGGCCGCCAGACCGACGGCTCGGAAAAGCCAGCCGCCATGGAACTGGTGCGTCTTGCCTTCCCGCGCCGCACCTATACCCAATCCCACGCCGATTATGTGGTGGAAGCCTTTGAAATGCTGGCAGCTGAAAAAGATCGGCTCAAGGGTTTCAAAATCATCAGGGAACCGAAACTGATGCGGCATTTCACCTGCAGCTTCGCACCTCTGGACAGCTAACTCCGACTGGGCTCTCCAGATTGTGCGAAGGCGCGCCAGCCCAATTTGCTGGCGCGCCTTTTCTTTTTCGAATCGTGAACGAATCGTGTATAAAGGTTGCTAATGCGAGCCCAGCTTAGGGACTGGTTTGCCAAACCAATAACTCTAGCTGCTTATACTCGCATCCCACGCTCGGTCCATTATGTGGATGCTGATGGATATTGCATAGCTGGAGGCTAAGGCAACCGAGAGGCAAGTGGGATGTATCTGACGCGGGTGATCAACGCGAAGGATACCCCGATGCATCGATAAACAGCGGGTAATCTTGTTTGATCGACGCGTTTCACGAAACCTTTTGGTTCCGTGGCCACGGGCCGGAGGATTCTTTATGAAGACCTCGGTCAAAATTGAAATCAAAATCAACGTGGCAGCATGCCTATTTGGAATCGCGGCCATCTTAAAGGTTTTGATTTAGAGCGTAGGCGTTGGTGCAAACCAACGCCTTTTTTATGCTCATTAGCGTCTGCTCTCTGGTTCATGCAGAATTTTCATAAGGCCTATGAGTTTGAAATCTTTGTTATCCCGGATTGGGACAACCATATCCAGAACCATGCAAGGCCCATGCATCTGCCTCAAGACAGCTGCATGGGCCGATCTCAGGCATATCAAAGAAAATGGCGGACATTGATCAGCGCACTCCCCGCCGGGAAGCCTTTCCCGCTGCGTGAAGGATCAGTCAACCGCTCAACAGACAACAAATAGGCCCGACGTCCGGCATGGCAGGCAAAATGACAGACAAACCAGATGCCAGCCAGACAAACAGGCTAAAGAAACAGGAGAGGAAAGATCATGGCATATGCAACGATTAATCCCTATACCGGTGAAAAACTCGCATCCTTCCCCGATGCAACCGACGCGGAAGTCAACACCGCAATCGACAAGGCGCATGATGCCTTCCTTTCATGGCGCAAGACCGGCTTTGCCGAACGGAGCGGAATTCTTCAGAAAGCCGCCGATCTGCTGCGCGCCAATGCTGATGATTATGCCAGATTGCTGACCCTTGAAATGGGCAAGCTGACCGCTGAAGCGAAAGCGGAAGTGGAATTGTCGGCCAAGATTCTGGAATATTATGTCCGCAATGCCGAAAAGCTGCTCCAGCCGCGCAAACTGCCGGTGCTCGATCCGGCTGAGGGCGATGCTACCCTTGTGCATGAACCGCTCGGCATTCTGCTGGCCATTGAGCCATGGAACTTCCCCTTCTATCAGATCGCCCGCATTCTCGCCCCCCAGCTTTCCGCTGGCAATGTCCTGCTCTTAAAGCATGCCTCCAACGTGCCCCAGAGCGCAGCGGCCTTTGAAAAGCTGATGCTTGATGCCGGCTTGCCTGAAGGGGCCTTTACCAATCTCTACGCAACCCGTGATCAGATCGAAAGGATCATCAATGATCCGCGCGTCCATGGCGTGGCTCTGACCGGCTCCGAGGCCGCAGGCTCCATTGTTGCCGCGCAGGCTGGCAAGGCGCTCAAGAAATCGACCATGGAACTGGGCGGTGCAGATGCCTTTGTCGTGCTCAAGGATGCAGATATCGACAAGGTCGTCGACTGGGCCGTATTCGGTCGTCACTGGAATGGCGGTCAGGTCTGTGTGTCTTCCAAACGCATGATCATTGTCGACGAGGTCTATGATGAATTCCTTGAAAAATACAAGGCAGGTGTAGCCAAACTGGTCGCTGGCGATCCGTTTGATGCTAAAACCACCCTTGCGCCGCTTTCCTCCCAGAAAGCTGCCGACGATGTCAAGGAACAGATCAAGAAGGCCGTCGCCAAAGGGGCAAAGGCCGAACAAGTCGGCCCGGCTGTTCCCGCCAAGGGTGCCTTTGTCCAGCCCACCATCCTCACGGATCTGGGCGATGAAAATGAAGCTCGTTACTGGGAATTTTTCGGTCCCGTCTCCATGCTCTTCAGAGCAAAGGACGAGGAAGATGCAGTCCGCATCGCCAATGACACCCCGTTCGGTCTGGGTGGTTCGGTCTTTACCAGAGACGAGAAGCATGGTGCCGAGGTGGCAGCACGCATTTCGACCGGCATGGTCTTCGTCAACCACCCCACCAAGGTCGAGGCCGATCTGCCGTTCGGTGGCATCCGTCGCTCCGGTTATGGCCGCGAGCTGCTCGATCTGGGCCTGACGGAATTCGTCAACCACAAACTGATCGGTGTGGTCGATATCGACGCCCCGTTCTGATCCATTCTGACCCGAGAATGTTGGTTTAAGCAGAAAGCCCGGACAGTCCCCCTGTCCGGGCTTTCATCATTTTGCGCCGATAGCTGTTGCATCAATATTGGCAAGGGCCGGGCCTTAGCCTGAGGCGAACCGGTCTCCGGTTTTACCTGACCGGCTCACCTTGGTTGCAGCCGCCTCCGCCCCCGCGTCCAACAGGCCGGTCAAAGTCGAGAATCTCCTTGAGCATCGGTAGCGCGGTTGGATCCTTTGTATAGTCCCTATCCTTCTCTGGCTGCCTCTCTGCACAGATCTGCCCGGCGTCATGGAGTTCGGCTTCCGTTCCGGTTTGCGGCATCGGATCGGATGCGATCACCAGAAGGCCGCCCGGCCCGAAAACCGGCATCATCTCGACATGGTCAAGCGCGTTGCGCTGCAATTGGCGCACCGGAACGGCGATTTCTGCGTGATAGGCGCGATGGCTGAGAAGCTCGACCCAACTGGCTTCAAACAGGATCTCGCCGTCACCATCAAGGCGCATCGTCCAGACACTGACCCCGGCATTCTCATGCGGGCGGTTGAGGTCGGCAAGGCCCTGCACCAACCGCTCTCCCGGCATCAGAACCACATCATTGACGCGGAATTCCGTTAGCACCACCGGGGTTTGCGCATAGCTGGAGAAGGAGAGATCAAGCCCTGCCGGATCTCCCTGACGACATCCCGCGACGGTGGCCAAAAACAGGGCCAGCGCCAATGTTTGTGCCAATGTTTGTGCCTGTATCTGTGCCAGTGTCTGAGAAAGGGCTCGCACGCCCGCGCGCAGGGGGCTTGAAACGGATTTGCTGGCTTGGATCGTCATGCGGGATTTCCCTGGCAGATGCTCTCTGGCTGGACAAATAGCATTTTTTGCCAATGCGTCAATGGGGCCTTCACAGCCGCGGCAGGGTGGCCCGGACATGCTCTGCCAGTGCGACGGCGGCAGCGGACGGGCGCTGATCGGCCATTTCCAGCGTGATGCCGATGGCGGGCAGGGCGGGCAATGCATCGGACACGACATGCAGATCCTGTGGCACCGCGCTTTGCGTCAATACGCTGATCGCATGACCCGAGCGGGCAATGGCCAGAAGACCGGCAAGACTGTTGCTGGCATAGGCCACCCGATAGCGCCGATTGATCGCTTCCATCGCGGTGCAGGCCGCGCGATAGTCGATGGTGCTCGGCGTCGGCAGGGCCAGCGGCAGGATCGGGGTGGCAAGGATCGAGGGTGCCGCTTCATTGGCGACCCAGACCAGATGCTCCTCGCGGATGACCCCTTCTGCCAGCGGAGAGGGAAGGGAGACGAGCGCCATATCCAGCAGCCGCTGCTGCAATTGTGGCCGCAGATCTGTTGACGGGGCGCAGACCAGACGCAAATCGATGTCCGGATAGCGCTCGCAGAAGCTCCCCAGAAGCTGGGGCAGAAAGGCGCTGGCATAATCCTCCGTACAGCCAAGACTGATCGAACCGCTGAGGGCCGCACCGGTCATGTCCATCAGCATTTCATCATGCTGTGCCAGAAGTGCCTCGGCATGGACCAGCAGCTTTTCCCCCGCTGCCGTGAGGCGAACACCTGCCCCGGTGCGATGGAGCAACAGCTTGCCCATCTGATCCTCCAGCCGATGCATCTGCATGCTGAGCGCCGATTGGGTGCGCCCCACCTGCTGGGCGGCAAGGCTGATGGAGCCGGTTTGCGCCACGATGACGAAATTTTTCAGCAGGGCAATGTCGAGCATCTGCATTGATATAAATCCATTTGATATCTGTATTAAGTATTATCAATTTGCCTGAATTTGCAAGCCTTGCTAAGGCTGAAGAAAAGAAACAGGCACTTCGATTGCCGGCGCCACCAGAGAGAAGAAACAGCATGTCCCTGAATGATGATCCGGAATTCTGGCACAACGCCAATGCCCATCTGATCCGCTATGGATCGGCTTTTGAGAAGCTGATCATCGAGCGGGCCGAAGGCAATTATGTCTATGACGCCGATGGCCGCGCCATTCTCGATTTCACCTCCGGCCAGATGAGCGCCCTGCTCGGCCATTCCCATCCTGATATCGTTGCCACCGTCAACCGGCAGATGGCGACTGTCGCCCATCTCTTCTCCGGCATGCTCTCCCGCCCCGTTGTCGATCTTGCCACCCGTCTGGCCGAACTGGCTCCGGGCCTTGATCGCGTCATGCAGGTGACCACCGGCGCGGAATCCAATGAGGCAGCGATCCGCATGGCCAAGCTGGTGACCGGTGGCCACGAGATTGTCGCCTTCGCCCAGAGCTGGCATGGCATGACGGGCGCGGCCGCCTCGGCCACCTATAGCGCCGGTCGTTTCGGATACGGTCCGGCTGCCGTCGGCTCCTTCGTCATTCCCGCCCCCGATGCCTACCGCCCGCGTTTTAAAAATGCGGATGGATCGCTGGACTGGCAGACCGAGCTGGACGATGCCTTCCGCCTCATCGATTGCCAGACCTCGGGCAAATTGGCCGCCTTCATTGCCGAGCCGATCCTTTCCAGTGGCGGTATCATCGAATTGCCGCTTGGCTATCTGGCGGCGCTGAAGAAGAAATGCGAAGAGCGCGGCATGCTGCTCATTCTTGATGAAGCCCAGACCGGCGTTGGCCGCACCGGCACCATGTTTGCCTTCCAGCGCGATGGCGTTACCCCGGACATCATGAGCCTGTCCAAGACCCTTGGCGCAGGTCTGCCGCTGGCCGCAATCATGACCAGCAGGGAAATTGAGGAAAAGGCCCATGAGCGCGGCTTCCTCTTCTATACCACCCATGTCTCCGATCCCCTGCCCGCCGCCATCGGCAACACGGTGCTTGATGTCGTCGCCCGCGACGGTCTGGTGGAGAAGGCAACCGAGCGCGGCACCCAGATGCGCAATGGTCTGTTGGAACTGCAAAAGCAGTTCAATTGCATCGGCGACATACGCGGGCGAGGCCTGCTGATCGGCCTTGAAGTGGTCAAGGATAGGGCGACCAAGGCGCCGGGCTATGAGCTGGGCACAAAGATCATGGAGGAAGCCATGCAGCGCGGCCTCTCCATGAATGTGGTCAAGCTGCCCGGCATGGGCGGCGTCTTCCGCATCGCGCCGCCGCTCACTGTCTCCGCCGAAGAGATCGACAAG